>CAZFUK010000087.1:0-8024 GCA_964522005.1 uncultured Anaerolineales bacterium
TCGCCATCAAGGTGCCCATGTTCCCCTTCCACACCTGGCTGCCCGACGCCCACGTCGAAGCGCCCACCGCCGGTTCGGTGGTGCTGGCGGCGGTCATGCTGAAGCTCGGCACGTATGGCTTCGTCCGCATCTGCCTGCCCATGTTCCCCGAGGCCTTCTCGCTGCTGGCGATCCCCATCGCCTTCCTGGCCTTCACCGGTATCGTCTATGGCGCGCTGGTGGCGATGGCCCAGTGGGACTTCAAGAAGCTCATCGCCTACTCGTCGGTCAACCACATGGGCTATGTGATGCTTGGCCTGGCGGCGGCGGCCTACCTGCTGCCCGACATCAGCCGCGCCGAGACGCCGGCGGCGCGCGATGCCCTGGTCCAGACGGCGGCGGCGGCGGTCAACGGCTCGGTCTTCGAGATGCTGGCCCACGGCTTCATCACGGGCGCGTTGTTCTTGATGGTCGGCCTGATCTACGACGAGCGCACCCACACGCGCGACTTCCGCCGCTTTGGTGGGCTGTTCGGCATCGTGCCCAAGTACGCCGGCTTCCTGATTTTCTTCTCGATGGCCTCGCTCGGTCTGCCGGGGCTGATGGGCTTCGTGGCCGAGTTCTTCATCTTCCGAGGCGCGTTCCCCGCCGGCGGCGTGATCACCATCTTCGCTGGCCTGGCCGTGTTGGGTATCATCTTCACAGCGGCCTTCTTCCTGTGGAAGGTCATCCAGCTCATCCTGCTTGGCCCCCCGAACGAGGAGTGGGCGCACGGCGAGCACCGCATCAGCGACCTGAGCCGCCGCGAAGTGTGGGTACTGGCTCCGCTGGCCCTGGCGACACTCATCTTCGGAATCTACCCGCGCTTTCTGCTGGACCTGATCAACGCCGCGACGATGAGTATCCTGGGCCAGGCGGGTAACGTGGCCGTCGCCCTTGCCCCGTTCCTGCGCTAAGGAGAGAACAATGTCTGTACCGCAACCCCTGATTATCACATCACCGGACCGCCTGGGCGGTACGCCGGTGTTTGGTGGTACCAGGGTGCCGGTACAGACATTGATTGATTACTTAACGGCGGGCGACTCGCTGGATGACTTTCTTGAAGACTTTCCGTCTGTCTCGCGCGACCACGCCATCGCAGTGCTTGAACTGGCTAAATCGGCGCTCCTAGCCCAGGCAGTCGCTGCGTAAGGCTTGTCGGGAACGCTTATGCGAGTACTCCTCGATGCGTGCATTCCCAGGAGACTGAGAAGGCAATTGCCAGGTCATGAGGTTAGAACCGTTCGGGAGATGGGGTGGGGCGACTTGGACGATGGGCCGCTGCTCGATGCGATAGCTGGGCGTTTCGATGTCCTCATCACGGTTGATAAGGGCATCCCGAAACAGCAACGTTTGGAAAGCAGATCATTTGCCGTCATCGTGTTACGTGCGAGGACAAACCGACTGTCTGATTTGCTTCCGCTGATTACAACGCTTCAGGAAAGCCTTGATAAGGTTCGTCCTGGTGAGGTCCGAGAGATAGAACACTGACCGAGGCAACTGGTGCTGACCTACAGAGCGATGTACAAGTATCTTGATACTGGTGTCCATGCGGAAGTATTGGACTTTCCAGGTGCGATCTCGTTCGGGAAGGACCTGGAGGATGCACGTCGGATGCTCGGCGGCGCCTTAGTTGACATGGCTGAGACAACTCTAGGTCTGGGTAAATCGCTGCCCATACCCAATCCCAGAGTCACTGATCCAGAATCAGATATTGAGGAACCAATATATCTTCTGCTGACAGCGGCATCACGTGTTGTCTGTGTTCCGCTTCCCTAATCCCTGCACTTGTCCGTAGAGGAGAAACCTGTGGTCTCAGGTCTCGACTTCCAACTCTTCTTGCCCGAGACAATCCTCCTGCTGGGCGGGATTGCCGTCCTCATCGCCGACCTGTTCCTGCGCGAGCGGGCCGACCGTGAGACGAACCTCGCCTGGGTCTCGCTCGCCATCCTGGTCGCGGCGTTGGTGGCGAGCGGCGCGCAGTACGGCGTCAGCCAGGCCCTCTTTCGCTCCAGCCCTGACCCCGTGGCGCCGGGCGCGTTCGTGGTGGACGGCTTCACGACCTTCTTCCGCATTATCGCCATCCTGACGACCATCATCGTCTTCCTGGCGTCGGTGGAGTACGTGCGGGGGCGAACGGCCTTCCGGGGTGAGTTCTTCGCCCTGATGATCTTCTCGACGCTGGCGATGACGCTCATGGCCGGCTCGACCGACCTCATCATGGTCATCATCTCGCTGGAGTTCCTCAGCATCACCTCGTACATCCTGACCGGCTACCTGCGCGGCAACGTCAAATCCAACGAGGGGGCTGTCAAGTACTTCCTGTACGGCTCGATTACGACGGCCATCACCTTCTACGGCGCGTCGCTGCTGTTCGGCGTCGCCGGCTCGACCAACCTGTACGACATCGCTGCCCGCTTTGCCGACCCGACGAGCCTGATTGGTACGCCGCTGATGGGCCTGGTGCTGCCCGCCATCATCTTCCTGCTGGCCGGGTTCGGCTTTAAGATCGCCCTGGTGCCCTTCCACCAGTGGTCGCCTGACGCTTACGAGGGCGCGCCCACGCCGGTAACGGCCTTCCTGTCGGTCGGCCCCAAGGCGGCCGGGTTCGCCATGCTGCTGCGGGTCTTCGCGGTGGCGCTGCCGGAGTTTGTCCACGAGTGGGCGGCGCTTATGATCGGCGTGGCGATGGTGACCATGACCCTTGGCAACATCGTGGCCCTGTCGCAGACCAACGTCAAGCGCCTGCTGGCCTATTCGAGCATCGCCCAGGCGGGCTACATGCTCATCGGCGTGGCGGGTGTCTCGGTTGCCAGTATCGCGGGCATCGCGCCGGGTGAAGGTGGCGGCGGGCTGGCGATTGACGGCACGGCGGGCGTTCTGCTCTACATCCTGGCCTACCTGTTCACCAACCTGGGCCTGTTCATCGGCGTCATCGCCGTGGACTACCTGGCCGGATCGGACACGCTGCCCGGCTACGCGGGGCTGCTGCGCCGCTCGCCCTTCCTGACCGTCGCCATGACGATCTTCTTCCTGTCGCTGGTCGGCATCCCGCCGACGGCCGGCTTCATCGGCAAGTTCTGGGTGTTCGGCTCGGCCATCCAGAACCAGTTGTTCGCCCTGGCCGCTGTCGGAGCCATCAACGGGGTCATCTCGGTGGTGTACTACTTCCGCCTCCTCAAGCAGATGTGGTTAGAAGCGCCCACCGACCCGACGCCGCTGCGTCTGCCGGGCACGATGAACGCCGCGCTGTGGATTTGCCTGTCGCTGACCCTGCTCATCGGCCTCTTCCCCGCGCCGTTCATCGAGTTCGCTAACCAGTCCATCCATATGCTAGGGGTGTTCGTTCGGAGCTAACCAGCACAAATGCCAACGGTTCTGTTTAGCGGTCCCTATCGCTTCTCGTTCTACTCAGCAGACTGTATCGAACCAAGGCACATGCATGTCTGGCGTGACGATAACAAGGCGAAGTGGTGGTTGGACCCGATTGTGCTAGCGTCTAATGATGGTTTCAGCCGTCGAGAACTGACACGCATCGAACGTCTCATCGAGGAGCATATAGAAACCTTGAGGAGTAAGTGGGATGAACATTGCGCTGGCGCAATTGGTTGAACGAGAACTTGAACTGGTCGAGATTCAATCGGTTAAGCTCACTGAGGATAGCCTGACTGTGGATTTGCGGGACGGTCGGACTATCATCACGCCTTTGCTATGGTATCCTCGTTTGGCCTATGCCACGTCCGCAGAACGCCAGCATTATGAAGTTCGGCGTAACGCGATTCATTGGCCTGACTTGGACGAGGACATTAGCGTGCGTGGGATGCTCTTAGGCCGTCGGTCGGGCGAAAGCCTCGAGTCCTTGCAGAAGTGGCTAGAGCAACGCAAGCAGGTGTCCATCGCTCACTAGGAGAGGCGCGTGCAAGCTAACGAGTATATCCAGCGCCAGGTCCAGTCCATGCGCCGCCTGACGGACGCGGCGCTCCAGGGGCTGACCGACGAACAGTTGAACTGGACGCCGCCAGGCCAGGCCAACCCGATTCGCGCCGCGCTCCTCCACCTGGTCGCCGCCGAAGACCGCTACTTCCAAACGATTCTCCAGGGGCGTCCCATGCTCTGGGAGACCGGCGGGTGGAGCGAACGAGTCGGGTTACCCTACCCACCCGCGGCTGGTCGGGGCTGGGATGAAGTGAAGACGACCCCCGTGACGGTGGACGCCGTGCAAGCCTACGCCCAGGCGGTCCGCGCCGCGACGGAGAGCTACCTGGCAGCCTTGACGAACGAGGAGTTGGACCGCACGGTGCAGTTCTTTGGGGGCGACCGACCCGCCGCCGACGTCATCGCCACCTTTGTGAGCCACACGGTCGGCCACGCGGGCGAGATTGCCGCATTGCGGGGCGTGCAAGGGGTGAAGGGGCTGCCGTTCTAACGGGCTAGACCCCGCCAACCGTCTAGACCCTAAGGGTTTCCAAAACCCTTAGGGTCTTGTTTATAGAGGAGGTGGCAATGCCTATCCAACAATCCTTAGCCTGGTGGTGCTTCGCCCGAGGCAAGATGACGCCGGAGCGGCTGGTGCGGGCGGCGGCGGACATTGGCTACGACGCCATTGAACTGGTGGAGCCGGTTTACTGGCCGCTGGTGCGCGACCACGGTCTGGGCATCTCGGCCATGGGCGGCCACCGCTCGCTGACCGAGGGGCTGAACCGGCGCGAGTATCACGACGGCATTGTGCGGGAACTGGAGGAAAGCATCCGCGTGGCCGAGGCGTGGCGCATCCCCGTGCTCATCTGCTTTAGCGGCAACCGGGCCGGGCTAGGCGACGCGGCGGGCATCGAGGCGACGGTGGCGGGACTGCGGCGGGTCGCGCGGCAGGCCGAGGACGCGGGCGTGACGCTGGCCCTGGAGTTGCTCAATAGTAAAGTGGATCACCCGGACTATCAGGCCGATCACACGGCGTGGGGGGTGGCGGTGGTCGAGGGGGTGGCGTCGCCGGCCGTGAAGCTGCTGTATGACATCTACCACATGCAGATCATGGAGGGCGACATCATCCGCACAGTCCAGGACCACCACGGCCACTTCGCCCACTACCACACGGCGGGCAATCCGGGCCGCCACGAACTGGACGAGAGGCAGGAACTCGCCTACGGGGCGATCTTCCGCGCCATCGCCGCCACGGGGTACGGGGGCACGATCTGCCACGAGTTTATCCCACGTGGCGACCCGGTGGAGGGCCTGCGGGCTGCACATGCACTATGCGCCCAGGCTATTTTGTAAATTCTGTTAATTCTGTCCATCATCTGGGCATCTAACATGGGGACGATTGTAGAAGCGGTACGGGCTGCCTGGAACAGCATCAGTTGGACCACCCTCGGCTGGCTCATCATCATCGGGCTGGCCAGCCTGGTGGTGGGCAGCATCCTGCCCGCCCTCATCCGCTTCTGGGGGATGCGCTACGCCCAGCGCACCAGCACGGCGTCGGATGACTTTGTCGTCAGCCTGGTGGCGCGGACGGTCCAGGTTACCATTTTCCTGATCGGCCTGTTCGTCATGTTGAGCCTGCTGGGGTTCAACATCACGCCGCTGCTGACGGGCGCGGGCGTCTTCGGGCTGCTGCTCGGGCTCATCGGCCGCGACCTGTTCGCCAACACCCTGGCCGGGCTGTGGATCATTAGCGAGCGGCCCTATGACGTGGGCCAGCGTATCCTGCTGCCCAAGTCCCTCGGTGACATCCACGGCGGCTGGGGCGATGTGGTCGCCATTGGCCTGCGCAGTACCCACGTCTTGTCGGTGGACGGGGTCATGCTCACCATCCCCAACGGCCTGCTCGTCAACGACGCCGTGGCGAACTTCGGGTATGGCGACAGCGCGCGGCTGCGGGCGCGGGTGCGGGTAGGGGTCCAGCGCGACGCCGACAACGTGCGGCGGGCGCTGGAGGTGGCGCGGACCACGATTGACAACACGCCGGGCGTGTGCGCGGTGCCTAAAACGGCGGAGGTGCTGGCGCGGGACTTCCGCGACTACGATGTCCTGATTGAGGCGCGCTTCTACGTCGAAAGCCCCCGCGAGTTCCGCCCCGTCAAGTCGGCGGTCATCCAGGCGTTGCTCGACGCCTTCGAGGCCCAGGGCGTGCGGCTGTCGGAGCCGCTGACGCGCGTACACATGGGCAGTCTGGTGGAGGCGCCAGACGCGGAATTCGAGTAAAATTAGGGGTAGACTTTGGCCCTGAAAAGGAACCGCCCATGCCTACCGCAACCCTCGCCCAGCTCATTCGTGACCTCTCCCCCCTTGCCACGTCTGGCCCTCTCGACATCCCCATCAGCGGCATCACCCTCTACGCGGACAAGGCGCAGCCCGGCGACGTGTTCATGACCGTGCGCGGCGTCTACCGCGACGGCCACGAGTTCATCCGTCAGGCCGTGGAGCGGAGGGCGGTGGCGGCCATTGGCGAGCGGCCGCCGGACGAACTGGTCGCGCAGGGCTGGCTGCCCGCCGACTATCCGTATGTCCAGGTGGCGGATGGACGGGCGGCGCAGGCGCAGGTCGCGGCGGCGTTCTACGGCTATCCGGGCCGCCGCCTCAAGATGGTCGGCGTGACCGGCACGGACGGCAAGACGACGACTTCTAACCTGGCGTACGCGGTCCTGAAAGCGGGCGGCCTGAAGGTGGGGGCGGTCACGACGGTCAGCGCCAGGATTGGCGACCAGGAACTGGACACCGGCTTCCACACCACCACGCCCGACGCGCCGGACGTCCAGCGTTACCTGGCGCAGATGGTCGAGGCCGGCATGGAGGTCGTGGTCCTGGAAACCACGTCGCATGGGCTGGCGCAGAAGCGGGTGGACGCGATTGACTTCGACGTGGCCGTCATCACCAACATCACCCACGAGCACCTGGACTTCCACGGCTCGCTGGAAGCCTACCAGCAGGCCAAGGCGGAGCTGTTCCGCAAGCTGGCCCAGTCGCCCGCCAAGCCGGGGCTGCCGAAGACGGCGGTCCTCAACGCCGACGACAGTTCCTTCGCCATCCTCGACCCCATCTGGGCCGACCGCAAACTGCGCTACGGCGTCGAACGACAGAGGACGGAGGACGGACCGCCGACAAGGTTCTCCGCTCCTCCGTCCTCCGTCTCTGGTCCTCGGTCCTCGGTCCTTGGTCCTTCGTCATCCCTGGATGTCTACGCTACGGACATAGTGACGACGCCGCGCGGGTTGCAGTTCACGGCCCACACGCCCAGCGGGGTATTCGACCTAAGCTCGCCGCTGCTCGGCGTCTACAATGTCCACAATATCCTGGCGGCGGTGGGTGTCGGCGTGGCGTTTGGCGTGGCGCCCGAGGCGATACAGGCCGGGATCGCAAGCGTGCGGAGCATCGTCGGGCGCATGGAGCCGGTGGACGAGGGGCAGGGCTTTATCGCCGTGGTGGACTTCGCCCACACGCCCAACGCCCTGGCCCAGGCGCTCCAGGCGGCGCGGGCCATGACGCCGGGCCGCGTCATCGTCGTCTTTGGCTCGGCGGGGCTGCGCGACCGGGCCAAGCGGCGGATGATGGGCGAGGTGGCCGGGCGGCTGGCCGACCTCGTTGTCGTGACGGCTGAGGACCCGCGCACCGAGAGCCTGGACGCCATCATGGCGGAGAGCGCGCGGGCGGCGCAGGCCGAGGGCAAGGTCGAGGGGGTGGACCTGTTCCGCGTGGCCGACCGAGGCGAGGCAATTTATCGGGCGACGCAGATGGCGCGGGCGGGCGATATGGTGCTGGCGTGCGGCAAGGGCCACGAGCAGAGCATGTGCTTTGGGACGACGGAGTACCCGTGGAGCGACCACGAGGCGATGCGGGCGGCGTTGCGCGGCGCGCCCCTGCGCACCCTACCAACCGCTGGTGGCCGGTAGGGGCGGGGTCTCCCCGCCCCTACCGGTTTGTAACAGGACTTACGCGGTGGTCGCCGCGCGGGGCTAAAGCGCCCGCGCTAGGCAGGCAAAGCCCCAAGGGGGCTAAGAATTTCAGCCCGTAGG
>CAZFUK010000087.1:8124-13044 GCA_964522005.1 uncultured Anaerolineales bacterium
GCGCCCGCGCTAGGCAGGCAAAGCCCCAAGGGGGCTAAGAATTTCAGCCCGTAGGGCTTCGTTTGTCTAGCCCAGGGGCTTTAGCCCTGGGCGGCGCGAGGCGACCGTGTAACTCGTGTTTGTCAATCAGGAGACAGAGGGTGTTAGAACAGACAGCATTGCTCCAGCGTGTGCGGGATGTGTGCGAGGCGGACGACCGCCTGGTGGCCGTGCTGCTGGCCGGCTCGTTGGGGCGGGGCGAAGGTGACGAGTACTCCGACCTGGACGTGGTCCTGTTCTTCCGCGATGAAGCGTTTGATCAGGTAGACATAAGGGTTTGGATCGAGGGGGTCGCGCCGGTCGCCCTGTACTTCGTCAACTCGTTTGGCAGCCCAACGGCCATTTTCGACAGCCTGGTGCGGGGTGAGTTCCACCCCTACCGCGCCTCGGACATGTCCATCGTGGAGGGCTGGCAGGGGATCGTCTGGTTTCCGAACCTGGCCCATGCTGTGATTCTGGACCGCACCGGCGAGTTGACGCGGCGGCTGGAGACGCTGGTGGGCGAGCCTCGGCAGGACAGCCTGGACCAGATGCAGCGGGTGTGCTACAACCTGGTGAACTGGACGCTGTTCGGCTCGAACGTCCTGGCGCGCGGGGAGACGGCGCGGGCGCAGGAGATTCTAGTCCTGGGCCACGACGAGCTATTCCATCTGGTTCGGCTGCTGGAAGGCGCGACGGGGCACTGGATCTCGCCCACAAAGTCGCTAGAGTGGGAAGTATCTCCAGCGGCCTACGCGCGTTATCAGTCCTGTACCGCCCCGGCCGACCCAGCCGCCCTGGCGGCGGCCTATCGCGCGACGTGGGCCTGGGCGCGGGAGATGATGGCCGCCCTGGCCCGCCGCTACCCCATTCATCTGCCGGAGCCGCTCCTGGTCAAGCTGGACCAACGCTTGGCCGCTCTGCGAGTTGACCATGCTAAAGACCGAAACCGAATTGAGCCTGCTGCGGCGCACCGATGACCCCCGCTACTACCTGTCGGCGGAGAGCGCGCTGCTGAACTATATCCGCATCGCCGACGAGATTGCCCACCTGGCCCCGCCAGGATGCCGCCTTCTGGACTGGGGCTGCGGCCAGGGGCAGATGTCGTTCCTGCTCCAACGGCGCGGCTTAGAGGTGACGAGCTACGATGTGGGGCCGACGGCGAGCCTGGGGCCGAGCCGCCTCTACCCTGAGATTACCGTGCGGCGTGGGACCGACCCCATCGCCCTGCCCTACGACGCGGGCCGCTTCGACGCCGTGCTGTCGTGCGGCGTGCTGGAGCATGTGCCCTACCCGGCGGCGTCGCTGGCCGAGATTGGCCGCGTCCTGCGCCCCGGCGGCCAGTTCTTCATCTACAACCTGCCCCAGCGCTGGTCGTGGCCCGAAACGCTGCGTGACCTGCTGCGCATGGGCGCGACGCACCGCCGCCGCTTCACGCTGGGCGATGTCCTGGACCTGTTGGCGGGCGCGGGGTTCGACCTGAGCCTGGCGCGGCGGACGAACATGCTCCCCAAGCACCTGTCCGGCTTGCCGCCTGCCCTGCGCGAGGGCTATGGCCGGCTGGCGCCGGCCAACTTGTGGCTGGACCGGCGGCTGGCGGCGACGCCCTGGCTCAACCAGGTGGCCGGGCTGTTGGAGATTGTGGCGGTCAAGCGGTAGTGGTGGTATAATTGGGGGTCGAAGGTGGGGCAGGCCCGTCTGCCCCATTTCTCTTGTCTGGAAAGGCGACAACGCTCTATGCGCCTGGCGCGGGTGTGTGATTCCATTCTGGAAGCGGGCTGGCTGGCCGCCCTGGTCGTCACGCCGCTGTTCTTCAATCTGCTATCGGCGCGAACCTTCGAGCCGGACAAGGCGGCGCTGCTGCGCGTGGTCGCCCTGGTCATGCTGGCGGCCGGCGCGGTTGTGCTGGGGACCAGGCAGTGGGCAGGGGGGCCGAAGCCCTCGCTCTTCAGTCTTCAGTCCGTAGCCATTGGCCTGGCGCTGGTCTACGCGCTCAGCGCGGCGCTCGGGCTGGACGCCCGCATCAGCTTCCTGGGGTCCTATAACCGCGACCAGGGCGTGACTACCCTCGCCGCGTATCTGCTCCTGTTCCTGGTCGTCGGGTTGCGCCTGCGGACGGCCGAGCAGGTCGGGCGGCTGCTGGACACGGTGGTCCTGGTGAGCCTGCCGCTCGCCGTGTACGCCCTGCTCCAGCGGCTCGGCGCGGACCCCATCCCCTGGGGCGGCTATGGCGCGGCGGTGACAAGCCGCGTGATTGGCACGCAGGGCAACGCCACCTTCCTGGGCGGCTACCTGGCCGTGACGATCCCCGTCACTCTGTACCAGTGGCTCCAGGCCCGTCGTCAGGGGAGCCTGCCCCGCCAGGCCGTCTACGGCGCGGCGGCCGTCCTGGCCGCCCTGGCGCTGGCCTTCTCCGACAGCCGGGGGGCCGCGCTCGCGCTGGCGCTGGGGCTGATGGCCTGGGCGTTGGCCGAGGCCGCCTGGCGCGGGCAGCGCCGTCTGGCGCAGCTAACCGTTGGGTTGGGGGTGGTGGGTGTCCTCCTGCTGGTCGTGCTCAACCTGGCGGACGGGGCGTTGGAGGGTGTGCCGCTGCTGGGCCGCCTGGGGCGCCTGTTCGACCCGACGGCGGGCAGCAACCAGGTGCGTGTCCTCGTCTGGCAGGGCATGAGCGACATGATTCTGGCCCACCCCGAGCGCCTGGCGCTGGGAAGCGGGCCGGACGCCTTCTACCTGGGCTACTACCCCTACTTCCCGGTGGCGCTGCGCCGCCTGGACAACCCCCTGGTAGGCACGCACGACCGCTCGCACAACGAGGTCCTGGACCGTCTGGCCGGGACCGGGCTGCTCGGCCTGGGGCTGTGGCTGCTGCTCGTCGGTGGCCTGTTCTATGCGGCAGTCCGCCCATTGGGGCTGGCCGCCTCGCCGCGAGCGCGGCAGAGCCTGGTCGGCGCGATGGTGGGCGGAGCGGTGCTGGGCGCGGGACTCCCGACCGCGCTGACCGGCTCGCTGCGCTACGCGGGCCTGGGGCTGGGCGTGGGCCTGGTCCTGGGGCTGCTGGTCTGGCTGGCAGCGCGTGCGCTGACCGCTCTGCCCAACGGTGAGCGCGACCCGGCTCTGGCCGTCCTGCCCATGCTGCTGGGCGCGCTGGTGGCCCACTTCGTGGACATCCAGGTCGGCCCGGCCGTCACCGCGACCGAGACGCTGTTCTGGGTCCTGGCGGGGATGGTGCTAGGGGCCAGGGAATGGGGCGTAGGGAAACCAGAGCGCGAGGGGATGGACGCCATAACCCTGCCTCCTCCCTCACCAACCCGCCAGCCCGCCAGCCGCGCCCGGCGGTCGAGTCGGACAGGCGCCGCCCATCCCTCGCCCGTTCCCTCCTCCCTAATCCCTAATCCCTTACTGGGTCTGGTGGGTGGCTTGACGATGGCGACGCTGACCTACGGCTTCGTCGTGCGCGGGGTGAACTTGACGCCGTCGCTGCTGGTGCTGGTCCTGCTGGGCATTGTCACGTTGGCGGCTGGGGCCGTCCTCGCGCCCTCGCCGGGCCTGTTCCTGGGGGTGGCGGCCGGAGTGTGGATCGTCTACCTCATCGTCCACCTGCTCGTCGCTCTGCCCCTGCCCAACCCTGGCCCGCCCGCCTTCACCCTGTTCGTCGCCCTCGTGCTGGCCTGGCTGGTCGGCTTCGGCTTGCTGAGCCGGCCGCCACGTCCGGCTGAGACCGCGCCGGCGGGTCGGCCCGGCCGCGGCCTCGCCCTCGGCGTCCCGGCCCTGCTGCTCGCCCTCGGCGGGCTGTGGAGCCTGTCCCTCCAGCCGATCTACGCCGACAGCTATGTCCGCATCGGCCAGTTGTACTCTCAGTTGGGGCGTTGGAACGAGGCCGTCGCCGCCTACGAGGAGGCCATCACCCGCGCGCCGGACCAGGACTTCTTCCTGCCCAACGCCGCCCAGGCCTACCTGGCGCAGGCCCAGACGGCGAGCGACCCGAACGCCCGCCAGACCGCCTTCGAGCGGTCGCGCTTCCTGCTGCGCGAGGCGAGCCGCCTCAGCCCGCGCAACCCGGAGTACCTGGTCAACCTGGGGGCGGCCGAGCAGTATTGGGCCGACAAGTGGGCGACCGGCGACACGCAGCATCATCTCCAGGATATGGCGGGCGACAAGTACAAGCTCGCCGTCGAGCTAGCCCCCCATGACCCGCACGCCTTGCGGCGTTGGGGGCGGCTGAAGCTGGACCAGCAGCAGCCAGGGGACGCGATCCCGCTGCTCGAAAAATCGGTGTCGCTCCTGGTGCCCGAGGGGGCGACGACGGCGGTGCCCCAGACGCGCTGGATTATGGCCGAGATACGCGCCGACCTGGCGCGCGCCTACCAGGGCGTCGGCCGCACCGCCGACGCGGTGGCCCAGGCACGCGCCGCGCTCCCCCTGGCCGCCGACAACGCCCGCCAGCCCATTGAGGACCTGCTCAAGCAACTCGGAGCCAGCGGCTCGTGAGACGACCCGTGACGATTGGCGTGGCGGGCGGCACGGGGTCGGGCAAGACCACCGTCGCCCGCGCTATCCTGCAGCGTGTCGGCTCGGAGCGCATCGTCCACCTGGAACAGGACGAGTACTACCGCGACCTGAGCCACCTGCCCCTGGAGGAGCGGCGCAAGGTCAACTTTGACCACCCCGACGCCCTGGAGACCGACCTGTTCGTGGCCCACCTGGCCCAACTCCAGGCCGGCCAGCCGGTCGCCTCGCCCATCTGCGACTTCGCCACCTACACCCGTCTGGAGCGGACGCGACGCCTGGACCCCCGGCCGGTGATTCTGGTCGAGGGCATCCTGATTCTGGCCGAGAAGAGCGTGCGCGACCTGCTGGACATCAAGGTCTATGTGGATACCGACGCCGACCTGCGCGTTATCC
>CAZFUK010000088.1:0-228 GCA_964522005.1 uncultured Anaerolineales bacterium
TGTACCCAATTGGGCAACTCCTGAGCATCCCCTAAGCCCGCGCCGATTATACCATAGACCTGTACGGGCTGTACGCCTGGTTTCACTCGCGCCGCCAGATTGTGGTATAGTTGGACCGCTATGATCACCGCCAGCGCGCCCGCCAAAGCCATCCTCATCGGCGAACACTCCGTCGTCTACCACCGACCGGCCATCGCGATTCCCCTGCCCCAGGTGCGCGCCACGGCC
>CAZFUK010000088.1:238-13022 GCA_964522005.1 uncultured Anaerolineales bacterium
ACGGGGTACCCCCCCCCCCCGGGGCGCCCGCCGCCCGGGGACGCCGCGCCCGCGCCCGGCGAAGGCCTGTGGCTGCACGCGCCGGACATCGGGCGGCGGACACGGCTGGAGGGCGCGCCCAGCGACGACCCGCTGGCCGTGACCGTCTTCAACGCCCTGGACTGGCTCGGCCAGCCGCATCGCCAGGACCTGGTGGTCACGGTGCGCTCGGCCATCCCCCTGGCGCGCGGCATGGGCAGCGGGGCGGCCATCGCCACGGCCCTCGTGCGCGCCCTGGCGAGCGCCTTCGGCCGCCAGCCGACCGCCGACGAGGTCTCGGCCCTGGTCTACCAGACCGAGACCCTGTTCCACGGCACGCCGAGCGGCATTGACAATACCGTCGTGGCCTACGAGCAGCCCATCCTGTTTGTGCGTGGCACGCCGTCCGTGCCGCTGGCGGTGGGTGGCGAGTTCTATTTTGTCATCGCCGACACGGGTATCGCCAGCCCGACCAAAATCGCCGTGGGCGACGTGCGGCGCGCCTGGCAGGCCGCCCCGGCCACCTATGAAGCCCTGTTCGACCACCTCGGGGGGCTGGTCGAGGCGGCGCGGGAGGCCATCGCAGCCGGTGATGCAGCAGCGTTAGGGCCGCTGATGAACCAGGCGCAGGCCGGCCTGGTCCAGTTGGGGGTCTCGTCGCCCGAACTGGACCATCTCGTTGAGGCGGCGCGGGCGGCGGGCGCACTCGGGGCGAAGCTCTCCGGCGGGGGCCGGGGCGGCATCGCCCTGGCGCTGGTGGAGCCGGCCGGGGTGAAGGCCGTGGGCGACGCGCTTCGGGCCGCCGGGGCCAGGCAGACCTTGACGGCCGCGTTGACGCCTCAAGGATTGGGGATGGGGAATTAACGGCTGATGGTCGATGGCTGCTAGCTCATTGTTCCTCGTTCATCGCTCATCGCTTTTTGCTAGGGGGACTATGCTCGACTACATCTACCGTGGTCGCCTCCTGAATATCGGTCATCGCGGGGCGCGCGCCGCCGCGCCGGAGAACACCCTCGCCGCGTTCCGCCTGGCGGTGGAGATGGGGGCGGACGGGGTCGAACTGGACGTGATGCTGTCCAAGGACGGCGTGCCCGTCATTCATCACGACTACAAGCTGGGGCGCACCGAGGACGGCAAGGGGAAGGTGCGGGGCTACACCGCCGCGCAGCTCAAGCGGCTAGACGCGGGGGGCTGGAAAGACGCGCAGTTCGCGGGGGAGCGTATCCCCACCCTGGCCGAAGTCTTCCACCTCCTCGACCGTCAGGTAGTTGTCAACGTGGAGCTAAAGACCCAGTCCTGGGCGGCGGATGGGCTGGAAGAGGCCGTGGTGGCCGAGATCAAGCGCAGCCACATGGTGGACATGGTCGTGATCTCGTCGTTCAACCCGTTCGCCCTCATGCGTATCCGCGACCTGGCGGCCACGCTGCCCATCGGCCTGCTCTACTCACCTGACCAGCTGCCCCATCTGAGCCGGGCGTGGCTGCGGCCCCTGGTGCGGCCAGACGCCCTCCACCCGCGCCACGACATGGTCACGCCGCGCTTTGTGACCTGGGCCAAGAAGCGCGGCTACCGCATCAACACCTGGACGGTCAACGAGCCGGACGAGATGCGGCGGCTGATTCGGCTAGGCGTGGACGCGATTATCTCCGATGTACCGGACGTGTTGGGCCAGGTCTTGCTGGAGATGGGCAAGCGACGCTAACGCCTGACGCTGACAAGATAGCATTAGATGATTAGGGGACGAAGGAGGCGATATGGAAGTTGTGCGCCCTAACTACGACGAGGTCCTAAAGACGGTAGAAACATGGCCAGCAGACCAGCGTCTGACTCTCGTTCAGGATATCCTAAAGACACTGACGCTCTCATCGCCTCAGTCACGTCCTCGGCATAGCACTCTCAAGCGTGCTTTGGGGTTGCTGGAGACTGCCCCTCCTCCTTCCGACGAACAGGTACAGCAGTGGATTGACGAGAGGCGGATGGAGAAGTATAGCTGATGCGCGTCCTTCTCGACACGAATGTGGTCCTGGATGTTCTGCTGAACCGCCAGCCCTGGGTAACTGAAGCGGCCGCTATATGGCAGGCCAATGATACCGGTCAGATGGATGGCTATATTGTTGCGACAACCCTGACCAACATCTTCTACGTTGCGCGGCGGCTGACCGATCAGCATAAGGCGCGTGCAGCGGTACGCACATGTCTAGAAGCGTTTGAGGTTTGTGTTGTAGACCGACTGGCTCTTGAGCAGGCGGAGAGACTCAGCGGAAGCGACTTCGAGGACAATCTCCAGGTTGCGTGTGCAGTTCAGGCTGGTCTCGATGCCATTGTTACGCGCGATCCAGGGGGATTCCAGGCTTCAACTGTCCTCATACTCACGCCGACTGAACTTCTGCTGAGACTAAAGCAAGCTAGACCATGACAACTGTTTTCCTCAAACTCGGCGGCTCGCTGATCACCGATAAGAAAGGTGATGCCGCGCTCCGTCCTGAGACACTGGCCCAGGCGGCCCGCGAGGTCCGCGCCGCCCTCGACGCCGACCCTGGCCTGCGCCTGGTCGTCGGCCACGGTAGCGGCTCCTTTGGGCACGTGGCCGCCAAACGCTGGCGGATGCTGGAGGGGGCGGTCAACTGGCGAGCCTATGCCGAGGTCGGCGCGGCGGCGGCGCGGCTCAACCGCCACGTCAGCGATGCCCTGCTCGCCGCCGGCGTTCCCGCCGTCAGCCTGCAACCGTCGGCCTCCGCGGTCACCGAAGACGGGCGGATTGTTCAGCTGGCCTTCGAACCACTGGCGGCGCTGCTGGCGGCAGGGGCCGTGCCCGTCGTATTTGGCGATGTGGCGGTGGACCGGCGGCTCGGCTACTGCATCATCTCGACGGAGACCGTGTTCCACTACCTGGCGTCCCACCTCCAGCCCACGCGTATCGTCCTGGCCGGGCAGGTGGACGGCGTCTTTACCCAGGACCCCCTGGTCCACTCTGCCGCCCAGCCCCTGCCCCACCTGACCCCGGCCCGCTGGACCGAAATCGCGGCCGGGCTGCAAGGCGCGGCGGGCGTGGATGTCACGGGCGGGATGGCGGCCAAGGTCCGCGCCATGCTCGACCTCGTCCAGGCGTACCCCGACCTGACGGTCCGCCTCGTCTCAGGCCTGCGGCCGGGCGCGATTCGGGCCGCGCTGCTAGGGACCGATACGGGCGGCACCCTGGTGAGCGGGCCAAGTTAAGGAGAGCTTATGTCTGTGACAGCCGTCGTCGGCGCCCAGTGGGGCGATGAAGGCAAGGGACGCATCATTGACTACCTTGCGAGCGACGCGCACCTGGTGATTCGCTGCCAGGGCGGCGACAACGCGGGCCACACCGTCGTCAACGACCTGGGCACGTTTAAGCTGCACCTCATCCCCTCGGGCATCTTTCACGCCAATTGCCTGTGCATCCTCGGCGCGGGCACGGTCGTCAACCCGGCGGCTCTGCTGGAAGAGATGGCGGGGCTGCGGGCGGCGGGGCTGGGTCTGGACAACTTTCGCATCGAGCAGCGCGCCCATGTCCTGCTGCCCTACCACCGCGAGCTAGACGGCCTGGAAGACGAGCGGCGCGGGGCGGCCTCTATCGGCACGACCAAGCGTGGCATCGGCCCGGCCTACGCGGACAAGGCCGGCCGCCACGGCGTGCGCATGGGCGACTTACTCAACCCCGCCTACCTGGAACGGCGGCTCCAGTTGACGCTCGACAGCCGCAACGCCCGCCTGCGCGACTACGGCCGCCCGCCGGTCGAACTGGACCAGGCCCTGGCCCAGGCCGCCCAGTGGGCCGACGCCCTCCACGCCTACATCGTGGACAGCCTGCCCTTTGTCCAGAACGCCGTCCACCGGGGGCACACGACGGTTCTGGAAGGCCAGTTGGCGGCGCTGCGCGACCTCGACTGGGGCACCTATCCTTATGTCACCTCCTCCAATCCCACGGCGGCCGGGCTGTGCCAGGGCGCGGGGCTGGCGCCCACCCACCTGGACGAGGTGGTGGGCGTGGTCAAGGCCTACTCCACCTCGGTGGGGGCCGGCCCCATGCCGACGGAACTCCACGACGAGAACGGCGCGCGGCTGCGCGACGTGGGCCAGGAGTTTGGCGCGTCGACCGGCCGCCCCCGCCGCTGCGGCTGGTACGACGCCGTAGCCGTCAGCCACTCGGCCTGGCTCAACGGCTTCTCCCACCTGGCGATTACCAAGCTCGATGTGTTGGACGGCTGGGATGAGCTAAAGCTGTGCGTGGCCTACGACCTCGACGGCCAGCGCGTGACCCTGCTACCCGATACGCCCGCCCTGGAGCGCGCCGTGCCCATCTATGAGACGCTGCCCGGCTGGCGCGAGCGCACCGTCCACCTGCGGCGCTGGACCGACCTACCCCTCAACGCCCGCCGCTATGTCGAGCGGCTGGCGGAACTGGCGCAAACGCCCGTGCGCTTTGTGTCCGTCGGCCCCCACCGCGACGCGCTGATTGTGCTATAACAATGAGCCTGCCTGACTTCTCCCACGACACCTACCTCAGCCCGATGACCTGGCGCTACGGGAGCGACGAGATGCGCCGCGTCTGGTCAGAGGCGGAGAAGCGTCGGCTGTGGCGGCGGGTGTGGGTCGCCCTGGCGCGGGCGCAGGCCCAGGCCGGCCTGGTGAGCGCGGCGCAGGTGGCCGACCTGGCCGCCCACGCCGACCGGGTGGACATCGCCCGCGCCCACGCCATCGAGGCCGAGATCCACCACGACCTGATGTCCGAGGTGCGCGCCTTCGCCGAGCAGGCCACGGTCGGCGGCCCGATCATTCACCTGGGCGCGACGAGCCAGGACATTGAGGACAACGCCGATGCACTGCGGCTGCGAGCCGCCCTCGACCTGGTTCTGGACCAGGTCAGGGGCCTGCTGGGCGAGTTGGCCGACCTGGTTGAACGCTATGCCGACCTGACCTGCATGGCCTACACCCACCTCCAGCCCGCCGAGCCGACGACGGTCGGCTACCGCCTGGCCCAGACGGCCCAGGACCTGTTGACCGACTACACGGCGCTGTGGGAACTACGGGCGAACCTCAAGGGCAAGGGCTTCAAGGGCGCGGTGGGAACCTCGGCCTCTTATAATGAAGTGCTGAGGGGAACGGGCCTGACGGCCGAGGCGATGGAGGCGCTGGCGCTGGCGGAGCTGGGGCTGGCCGCCTTTCCGGTGACGACCCAGGTCTACCCCCGCAAGCAGGACTGGGCGGTGCTCAACGGCCTGGCGGGCGTGGCCCAGACGCTCCACAAGTTCGCCTTCGACGTGCGCCTGTTGCAGTCGCCCGTGTTTGGCGAGATGGCGGAGCCGTTTGGCCGCCTCCAGGTCGGCTCGTCGGCCATGCCCTTCAAGCGCAACCCGATTCACAGCGAGAAGGTGGACAGCCTGGCGCGCTACCTGGCCGCGCTGCCGACCGTCCTCTGGCACGACGCGGCGACGAGTCTCCTGGAGCGGACGCTGGACGACAGCGCCAACCGCCGCCTCGTCCTGCCCGACGCCTTCCTGGCCGCCGACGAAATCCTGCGCACGACGCGGCGGATTGTGCGCGGGCTGCGACTGGACGAGCACGCCATCGCCCGCCAACTGGCCGTCTATGGCGTCTTCGCCGCTACGGAGCGGGTGCTGATGGCGGTGACCCGGGCCGGGGGCGACCGGCAGAAGGCGCACGAGACGATTCGCGAGCACAGTCTGGCCGCGTGGGCCGCGCTCCAGGCGGGCGCGCCGAACCCCCTGGCCGAGCGGCTGGCGAGCGACCCGGCGCTGACTCAGTTTGTGCCGGCGGAGAGGCTGCGGGAGTTGTTGGACGCGAGCGGGTACGTGGGGGATGCGCCGACGCGGGCGCGCGCGCTGGCGCGCACGGTGCGCGACGCCGTCGGGGTGGGCGCGGACTAGGCTCTGCCGCGCCGCCTGGTCGCGGCGAAGAACTCGGCGAGGGACAGCTGAAAGCCGGGCAGGATGTCTTCGCCGTCCAGGACGCCGTCCCGCCGCACAAGCTGCGCGGTGCCATCTGGCCGATGGACCATGACGGACTGCTGGTGGACGTAGAACAGCCAGACGAGGCGGGCGCCGGCCGCCAGGTACAATTCGACCTTGGCCTGGACCTCGTGGGCCGTCTCACTGGGCGAGACAAACTCCACGGCCAGGTCAGGCGCTCCCTCCAGAAAACCGTCCTCCGACTGGCCCACCAGGCGCTCCGCCGATACGTAGGCCACATGTGGGGCGCGGACGGTATCGGGGTTACGTTGGAGGACGAAGCCTGTCTCGACGTGAACTTCCCCCAGGCCGCGGTCATCCACAAAGAGGCTTAACAAGCCGGCTAAGCGCGCTGAAAACTTGCCGTGAGGGCGTGCAACGGGGCTCACGGGATGGAGTTCTCCTTTCACCAACTCAAGCCAAGGCTGGCCGGGCATCCGCAACAACTCCTCCGCCGTGACCAGTTTCGTCTCAATCATCCTGCGCTCCTTGCCTGTCTCGCCCATGTCCTTGTTAAGCTTAGCCTCGATAGCCCTCCGCGTCAAGCCGTTCGCTCGGCCCATGCCCTGGCAAAGAACGTGCTTGTTCGGGGCTAACCGAACAGGGGAGGACCTATGGCAGACGACAAGGCGATGGAAGTGTGGGACCTGTGGTTCCCGGAAGCAGCGGCGACGGGGATGCCCTTCGCCCGTGGGCGGCTCCAGGCCACCGATGTGTTGCTGGTCCACTCCGCGCCCGCCGTCCTCGATGTCCAGGTGCGGAGCGACGAGGGCGACGTGCTGGCCGAGGGCAAGGGCCTGCGGCGAACGGCGGACCGCCCCAGGCTGCGGCTGACGCGGCGGGGGCGCGAGATACACCGCGAGGACACCTGGCCGACGGAAACGGACCACGGCCGCCCGGTCCTGCTGCCGGGCGGGGAAGTGGGTATCCTGCTGGAGTGGTGGAACGCGGCGGACGAGAGTGAGTGGCGCTGGCGCATCGAACTGTACAACCATCGCTAAGTCTGGCTGAGCTAACTGGTTAAGGTGACCTAAGCGTGTATCCCCAGGCGCGTGTTTTCATCCGCACGGCTCTTATTTATCTGCTGCTCGCCTTCCTGGTGGGCGGCCTCGTCCTGGTCAATCAGGGGCTGGACCTGGACCCGCGCATCGGCGCGCTCCAGCCCGTGTTCTACCACCTGCTGATGGTTGGCTGGGCCACCCAACTCATCTGCGGCGTGGCGCTCTGGATGTTCCCCTCGTTCTCGCGGGAACAGCCCCACGGCGACCAGCGGCTGGGCTGGACGACCTACGGCGCGCTGAACGCGGGGCTAATCCTCCGCGTCATCGCCGAGCCGCTGCTGTCCTGGACCGGCGCGGCCATCTGGGGCTGGGGGCTAGCGGTCTCCGCCCTGCTCCAGGTCGTCGCGATTTGGGCCTTCATCGCCGCCATCTGGCCCCGCGTCAAAGTCCGCCCCACCTACCGGGGCAAACCGTCCAGTTAGGACGGAGGACCAACGACCGAAGCCCCTTTCGGCTAAACCATCGAGTTGACCCTATGCCGCGTCTAAGTTTACTGCTGGTTCGCACCTCGCTCCTCTGGCTGGGTATCGGCTGGACCCTGGGCGGACTGGTCCTTGCCAACAAGGGCCTGCCGTGGCTGCCCTGGCTCTGGACGCTGCGCTCCTCCCACATCCACATCTTGCTGGTGGGGTGGACGGTGCAACTGGCGTTTGGTGTGGCATTCTGGATTCTGCCGCGCCTGGGCGGCGGCTCGCGCGGCAACGAGCGGCTGATTGCCCTGTGCTATGGCGCCCTCAACCTGGGGGTGCTGCTGGCCGCGCTGCACGACCCGCTGGCGAGCGCTGTTGGCCTGGATGCCCTGCGGCCAATGCCCGTGCTGACGGGCGTGCTCTACGTCGTCGCCGCCGCCGCCTTCCTCGTCCACGCCTTCCCGCGCGTCCTGCCCCTGCCCATCGTTCCCCCCCAACAACCCTAACCCCTTGCCCATTGACCCGGTAAAAATGCTGCTTGACAAATGTGAATGGCCTGCCGTATAATAGACTGTGACCCGTTGCTCGGTATTGCTACTCCTTGCCTGGATATGCGGTGTATTTAGAGGTGATGGTGGGGGTTAGAAAGCGAGTGCGCCATGCAGTCTTCGGTTGACACACGAGTCGCCCAGATCACGCGGGTCGAAGGCCGCTGGCTGAGCAGTGGCCCCTTCATGCTGGTCGCCGACGTGGGCAGCGACGGGCGGGGCGCGGCGCGCGGCCGCCTGCACATCCTGCTCGAACTGCTGGTGGATCACCCGGACCGCAGCGCCATGGCCCGCGAGATACTGGCTCTCATCCGCGACACCTACTACGACGCCAACGGCACGTTGACTATGGGCCTGCGGCGGGCGGTAGAAGCGGCCAACTGGGCGCTGTTCCAGTATAACCTGCGCCTGCCGCCCCTCCAACGCCAGTACGGCGGCGTCACCCTGGTGGTGCTGAGCGACACCGACCTCTACATCGCCCAGGCGGGGCCTTCCCTGGTCTACGTCGTCCAGGCCGACGACCTCCAGCAGTACCCCAGCGACTCGCCCTGGCTCTCCGATGATACCCCCGACCCCGACGAACTGGTGGACTGGAACCCGCTCGGACGCCAGCGAGCCGTCCGCGTGGACCTGTACCATGTGGAAGTCGAGCCGGGCGACCGCATCGCCCTGACCTCACCCCTCGTCGCCCGCCTGGTCAGCGGCGGCGACCTGCGCGCCCTGCTGGACAGCGAGCCTGAAACAGCCGTGCTCTACCTGGCGCGCCTCGCCGGTCAGGCCGACCTCTCGGCCATTGTGGTCGAGATTCTGGGCGAGCGAACCTCGGAGCAACCTCTGCTCTACGCCCCCGCGCCGCGTCCGGCGCCGTCCTGGTCGCCGCGCCCGCCGTCGGGTCCTCCCGGCCCCTTCTACGGCGATGAGGTGCGCGACATGGCTGGGCGGGTATGGACCGCCGGGAGCACCGGCGCGCAGGATTTTCTCCGCCGCCTGCTGCCCAGTCCGAGTGATACACCGCCCGATGTGGCGCCGCCCCCCCGGCCGACACCGCGTCCGACGCCCGTTTCGCCCTCGGCCTATGCGGGCCCGCCGCCGGCCCACGGTCAGGGGCGCGCCGTCCCCCACAGCATCCCCCGCGCGACGCGCGCGACGCCGGGCCGCGCCCAGGCCGAGACCCCCTTCTACAGCCGTGAGCGGAACGCCGACTATGGGGCGTATAGCGGAGGACGCCGGCCGCGTGACATGGGCGGGCCAGCCCCTGCTCGCCCTGTCTGGGGTCGCTTCCAGCCCCGGCTGGCCTGGCTGATGTTCCCGGCCAGCGTCCTCCTCGTCCTGCTGGCGGTGTCGCTCCTCCTCCAGTGGAACCGGGGCCAGGCCGACACGTCGGAGGTCAAAACGCTGAGCGCGGAAGCCGCCCAGTACCGGGCGATGATGGAGCAAGATCGCCAGTTCAAGCTCCTGTTCGACCAGACCCAGCAGCGGGCCACGGGCGGCCAACCCGCCGCCGCCCGGCCCGCCAACGACGCCAGGGCGCCCAACGGGCTGGCCCTGTCCATCACCCCAGGCCCCCTCGCCCCGGCTGACCCGAACGCGCTGGTGGCGGGCGTGGTCACCTTCACCATCCAGGGCGAAGGCCCCTTCTTTGCCTACGCCTCGCCCTACATCCTCGACCACTTCACCCAGACCGACCTGCACCTGCACTGGCTCAACGGCAAGTACGTCTTCTACATCGGGCCGACCCCGCCGGAACCCGGCACGCCCACCCCCTTCCCGACGGCCACCCTCGTGCCCAGCGGCTTGAGCAGCGCCCGTGTGCCCACCCCCAACCCGGCCGCCCTCACCCTGCCCAACCAGCCCTATAGCCGTCTGCGCAACCTGGGCGCCATTCCCTTCAGCGAGGTGGCGCTGGCGCCGCAGCCGCCCAGCGACTACCGCGACATCCAGGACGTCAAGGACGGCCACGTCTACGTGATCTTCACCCCCGACGGCGTCTTCGCCAAGTTCCAGGTCGTCGCCTCCGACCTGCCCTACCCGCGCGACCGACCGGGGCGGCTGCTCCTCAAGTGGATCTACCAGCCCTCGAAACAGCGTCAGTTCCGCTGAGGGGTTGACTGACTCATTTGACGACTTTACAGATTGAGCGTATTATTTGGCCCTGTTGACGCGTTAGAAATCTTGACGCGGGACAACAGGGCCAGTCTCATTTTTCACACATTTTTCTCGCCTATCAGGCCAAGTGGACTGGACGGGTGACACAATTCACTCATAATCAGTGAACTAGTTCATAGCCCCGCCTCGGGTTCTACCCTATACTGGAGGTACTGAGAGCGAATCATAGAGCACATCTAAGAGCGAGTACCCGTAGACTGGGTCTACGCGCATGCCTCATGCGCACTTCCTCTGGGCTTGAGCCTGGGCGTCCAGGCCGACGTCAGAAAGGGGCAGCATGGCACCGAGTTACGTGTCGAGCATTCAACCTGCCCCGCGACTCACGCCGCGAGTTGCGGACACCGACGATGGCCGAGTTTGTCTGCAGACCGTCCTGGAGACGGTACGTGAACTGGAAGGCAACCTGCAAGCCTTGCTCCGCCTGGCCCACCATCTGAGCCAGGCGCTCGCTGACCAGCGCGATGACCTGGCCCTGGTTCGGCAATCCCTCCAGGCGGTCCTGGATTCCCTGCCCGCCGGCCCCAACCCCGCGTTGGAGACCCAGCCCGAACTGCGCCTGTTCTGCTTTGGCGCGTTCGAAGTCTACCTGGACACCCACCGCCTCTCCCAGCGCCGCACCGGCAAAGGCCCGGCCATCCTCAAGTACCTGGCCGCCCGACCCCGCCACCCCGTCCAACGGGATGTCTTGCTGGAGGCGCTCTGGCCCAACACCGAGCCGCAGGTCGCCAACAACCGCCTCAAAGCCGCCATCCACCATCTGCGGCAGACATTTGGCGAGCGCCCTTACGATTATGTCATCTTCCGCGATGGCTGCTACCTGCTCAACCCCGACCTCCGCGTGTGGACCGACATCGAAGCCTTCGAGAGCCACTGGCGGCAGGGCCGTCGGCTGGAACGCGCGGGCCAGATGGAAGCCGCCGTGCCCTTCTATGTCGAGGCCGAGGCCCTGTACCGAGGCGACTACCTGACCGAGGACCCCTTCGCTGAGTGGACGCTCATGCGCCGCGAGGAGCTAAAGGACATCTACCTCACCATCGTGGACAAACTCAGCCGCTACTGGTACCGCACGGGCGAACGCGAGAAAGCGGGCGAGGGCTGGAAAAAGATTCTGGGCCGCGACCCGTGGCGCGAAGACGCCTACCGTCAGCTTATGGTCTGCCTGGCCGGGAGCGGCCAGCGCGGCCAGGCCCTGCGCTGGTACGAGGTCTGTGTCCAGGCGCTCCAGGAGCAGCTGGGGATCGAGCCGGAGCCGGAGACCACCGCCCTCGCGGACCGGCTGCGCGCCGGCCTGGCCCTCGACACGCCAACCCTTTGACCCCGTGCCCTCACCGGCCCACCTCCGGTGGGGGCACGCCCTGTCTGGCCCCTGGACTAACCAGCCCGACCTGGTTACGCTAACCGCCAGCTAACCGGCCCGGAGTATACTGAAGAGACACGCGCTGGCGCTTTAACAGCAGGGGCCACACCTAATGGGCTATTACAACTCCTTTATTGTCCGCATCTGGACGAACGAGCAGGGGCGGTCGCGGGGCCACATCGAGCATGTCGGTAGCCGCGATAGCCTGGTTTTCCTCGCGCCGGAGGCCATTGTTGATTTCATCTACACCCACCTGTCACCGCCAGCCGGCGCGTTCGAGGGTGAGGTCTGGCTGGACGAGATAGGGCTGAGCGATGACGTACCGCATGACTAAGGGGCTGGAGCACACCCTCGCCCACCTTGCCCGGCTGGACCTGTTCATCCGCCGGGCCGTGCTGCGTCTGCGGTTGAGCCAGGCCGGCCGCGCCGACGACGAATTCCGGGGGCTGTACGTCTCCGATGACGAGGTGGACGCGCTGCTGGATGGGTCGCGGGGTCCGCTGGACCTGTGGGGGCCGGGCGAGGCGGGCGACGAGACCGCCCCGCTGGACGCGGCGTTGCGAGCGGCGGACGCGCGGCTGGCCCAGGTGGAAGCGGCGTTGGCCGCCGAGGGGGTCATCCCGCCCCTGGACCATCTCACTCGCCTCTTTGGCCTGTCCCCCTTCGAGCGCGATGTCCTGATCGTCTGCCTGGCCGCCGAATTTGACCTCAAATACGAGCGGCTGTACGGCTATCTCCAGGACGATGTCACCAAGAAGCGGCCCACGGTGGACCTGACGTTGCGCCTGCTGTGCCCCTCCGTCGAAGCGCGGCTGGCCGCCCGCCGCTGCTTCGAGCCAGACGCCCCGCTGCTGCGCTGGGAACTGGTCACGCTCCACGAGGACCCGGGCGCGCGCCGACCCGTGCTGCTGGGACGCTATCTCAAGCTCGATGAGCGCGTCGCCGGCTTGCTGCTCGGCTCCGAGGCGGCCGACGCCCGGCTGGCCCAGTTCACGGCGCCCGCCCCTCCGGCCCCGGCCTCCCCTCTGCCGCCCGATATCCAGACCCGCATCGCCGCGTGGGCCGCTGCCTGGGACGCCACCTGGACCGAGGTCGCGCCCGTGCTGCTGCTGCATGGCCGCTATGGCACGGGACGGCGGGAGGTCGCCCGCCAACTGGCCGAGCGGCTGGGGCGGCCGCTGCTGCTGCTCAGCGCCCTTGATTTGCTGACGAGCGAGCTGCCGCTGGCCCA
>CAZFUK010000089.1:0-13006 GCA_964522005.1 uncultured Anaerolineales bacterium
CTTCTCCGAGGAGGTGAAGCTGGGGTTAGCCGGCCGTCTCATCGTGCGGGGGGCGGCCATGCGTTCCAGCCGCTCCGAGCCGTTTGGCGAGCGTTTCCTCCAGACCGCGCTCCACTGCCTGATGCGGGGCGATGTGCCGGGCGTGCGGCGGGCCTATCTCGACATGCGCGAGGCGTTGCGCCGGCGCGAACTGACCGCCGCTGAGGTGGCGTCGCGTGTCCGTCTCTCCAAGTCGGCCGAGACCTACGGGAAGACCCGGGGCCGGAGCCGTGAACCGCAGTATGAGGCGCTGCTGGCGGCGGGGCGCACGAGTTGGGGGCGAGGTGAGCGGGTGCGCTTCTACCGTCACCGTGACGGCGGCTATGTCTGGCTGCCCGACGAGACCGAGGAGACGCTCGAAGACGGCGACTGGCAGGCGGAGGAGGGTGGCGGGGGAGAGACGGTCGTAGGCTGGGATGGCGAGCTGCTCAGCGTTCCTCTGGCGTCTGTGGGGGTGGGGGACCCGATGGCGCGTGACTACGACGTGGACACCTATCTCCAGGTGCTGCTGACGTCCTACGCCGGGCGGCTCAAGAAAGCCTTCGCCCCCGCCGACTTCGACCAGCTCTTCCGCCTGCACGACCAGGCCGGCCTCTTCGATCGGCCGGTTGACCAGATTCAGCCGCTCTGGATTCGGCCCGCTAAACCCTAACCATGCTCCCCCATTCCATAATACGAAACACGGACCCGGCGACGCCTGAGTCCGTGTTCCCTATGACCTCTTCCGTTATCTTCCTATTCTTCCTACGCTCTTACACCGTCTGGACGGCCTCGACGGGGTACTCTTCCTCGGCCAGCACGTCCTTCATCGTCTCCAGCGAGACGACCGCCTCGTCAAACTCGACCTGGGCCTGCTTGGCGGCCAGGCTGACGTTGACGAGGCGCACGCCCTCCAGGTCCTTCAGGGCGTTGGTCACATGGCGCACGCAGCCCTCGCACGAGATCGCGGGAACACTCAGAATCGCCTTGGTCATGGGTTAAGTCCTTTCTGGTTCAGTAGACAGTAGTCGGTAGTCGGTAGACAGTAGACAGTAGTCGGTAGACAGTAGTCGGTGGTCGGTAGACAGTAGACAGTAGTCGGTAGTCGGTCGTCAGTACTGGATACTTCGTACTGGCTACTGACTACTGCCTACTGTCTACTGAACTCTGACGACAAAGTCCGCGGTGAGCACGTGGCCGTCGTGGGCCTTGAACTGGCCCCAAATCTTGTACAGCCCCGGCGCGGTGAACGTGTGGTGGAAGGCAATCTCTGGACCATACACCGTGCCGCTCTTCTCCATACCCCCGTGGCTGTCGCCGGCCCCGCTCGCCGCCTGCGCCTCGCCGTGGGTGTGGACGAAGGTCTGGGCGTCCTCGCTGAGGATGACGACGTGGGCCGGCTCGCCCAGGTAGGGCTGGAGGTCGGTCAGGCCCTTGCCCGTCTCAGGGTCGTCCAGGCGAAACGTGAAGCGCGCCTCCTGGCCCGCCCGCACCGTCTCAGGCCCGCGCAGGCCGACACGGGCGTGGTCCAGCGTCTTGGGCGCGCGGTCCTCGGTCAGCCGCGCCCCTTCGGTACTCGGCGCGCCGACGGTCAGCTCGTCGCGCTGGACTACCGTTTGCCCACTGGCCCGCTGAAACTCGTTGTAGAGGACATAGGTGCCCGACGTTGGGAAGAGGGTGTCCAGGCTGTACTCACCGGGCTTGCCCGTGGCGGCCGGGTGGCGGTGCATGAACTGGGTCAGGTCGCGGCTGACGGCGATGAGGTGCAGCGGCTCCTCGTGGCTGACCACCACGTCGGTGAGCGGCGCGCCGCTGCGCTGGTCGGTCAACTGGTAGCTGAGCGCGACATTCTCTTTCGGCGCGATGGCAGGTGGCGCGCTCAACGCCACCTGGAGGCCGGCCTCGCGGGCCGTCATCACCGCTTCGGTCATGCCCATGCCACTGGCGTGTTCAGGCTGCGACAGCCGCAGCGAGAGCGCGCCGATGGCGAGGGCGACGACGGCGATACCGGCCAGATAGGCGTACTCGCGGACCTTCTCGGCCAACGGCGGATGCAGGATGGCCTGGGCGTTGGCCGGGCGCTTGAAACCGCGCAGCCGTAGGGCGTTGGTCACGACGCTAACCGAACTCATCGCCATGGCCGCCGCCGCCAGGACTGGGTTGAGCAGGGTACCCGTGAACGGGTAGAGCGCGCCCATCGCCACCGGGATGAGCAGGACGTTGTAGCCAAAAGCCCAGAACAGGCCCTGCTTGATGACGCCGACCGTCTTGCGCGACAGGGCAATGGCCGTCACAATGGTCCGCAGGTCGCCGCCAATGAGCGTGATGTCCGACGCGGCCATCGCCACGTCGGTGCCGGTGCCGATGGCGATGCCCAGGTCGGCCTGGGCCAGGGCCGGCGCGTCGTTGATGCCGTCGCCGACCATCGCCACGACCTTGCCCTCGGCCTGGAGCGCCTTGACCTTGTCCGACTTCTGTTCGGGCAAGACTTCGGCCAGGACGTGCTCGATGCCCGCCTGCCGCGCGATGGCTTCGGCGGTGGCGCGGTTGTCACCCGTCAGCATCCACACGTCCAGCCCCAGCGCTCTAAGCTGCTCCACAGCGTCGCGCGACTCGGGCTTGAGCGTGTCGGCCACGGCGATGAGGCCCGCGCCCTGCCCGTCCACCGCCACGTACATCGGCGTCGCGCCCTGGCGGGCCAGTTCCTCGGCACGCTCCGCCAGGCCGTCCAGGTGGACGCCCCGCGTCTGCATCAGCGTGCGGTTGCCCAGCAGCACCTCGCGGCCCTCGACCGTCGCCTGGACGCCCTTGCCCGTAATGGACTGGAAGCCCTCGGTCTTGGGCAGGCTCAGGCCCTCCTCATGGGCGCGGGCCACAATCGCCTCGCCCAGCGGGTGCTCCGACCCCACTTCCGCCGCAGCCGCGAGGGCCAGGAGCGACGAAGGACCAAGGACCAAGGACGAAGCGAGAGGCGCCCCCTCTCCCCCTGGGAGAGGGATGGGGTGAGGGCTTGTCAGGGCCTCCCTCGGCCGTCCTCCGTCCACCGTCACCACATCCACCACCGTCGGCTTGCCGCGCGTCAGGGTGCCAGTCTTGTCCAGGACAATGGTGTTGATGCGGCGCGCGCCTTCCAGGGCCTCGCCGCCGCGAATCAGGATGCCGTTCTCAGCCGCCTTGCCCGTGCCGACCATGATGGCCGTCGGCGTCGCCAGGCCGAGCGCGCAGGGGCAGGCGATAATCAGGACGCTGATGGCCGCCGTCAGCGCCAGCGTCAGCTTCGGCTCCGGGCCGAACACGGTCCAGCCGACAAAGGTCAGGCCGGCCAGAACCAGGATGGCAGGCACGAAGTAGCCGGAGATGGTGTCGGCCAGCCGCTGCATGGGCGCTTTCGAGCCTTGCGCGTCCTCGACCAGCCGCACAATCTGCGCCAGCGTCGTGTCCTTGCCGACCTTGGTCGCGCGGAAGACGAAGCTGCCCGTCTTGTTGAGCGTCGCGCCGATGACAGCGTCGCCTGGGCCTTTCTCGACCGGCAGGCTCTCGCCCGTCAGCATGCTCTCGTCCAGCGCCGAGCGGCCCTCGTGGACCACGCCGTCCACCGGCACCTTCTCACCAGGGCGGACACGGACCAGGTCGCCCACCTGGACGGCTTCGACCGGGATGTCCTGCTCGACGCCGTGGCGGATGACGCGGGCCGTCTTGGCCTGCAAGCCCATGAGCGCCTTGATGGCCGCGCTGGTCTGCTTCTTGGCCCGCGCTTCGAGCCAGCGGCCCATGAGAATCAGGGCGATAATGATGATGGACGTCTCGTAGTACAGGTGGAACGGGAAGCCCCAGCGCGCCGCCAGCGTCGGCCACAGGGTGACGAACGCGCTATAGGCGTAGGCGACGCTGGTGCCGACGGCGACCAGGGTGTTCATGTTGGTGCCGCCGTGCTTGGCGGAGGCCCACGCCGCCTGGTAGAAGACCCTACCCGCCCAGAACTGCACCACCGTGGCGGCGATGAGCAGCAGCGGCGCCACCAGGACCATGTCCAGGTTGAGCGGCAGGTACATCAGGGCCATCATGACGACGCCGACGACCAGGCTGACCAGCGACTTGCGCTTGAGGTCGTCAATCTCGCGCTGGCGTTCCAGGTCGTGGCGGTCAACGGGTGATGATTGATGACTAATGACTGATGACTGATGACTGATGGCTGATGATTGAGGCTGCGGGGTCGGCTGCGGCTCCTCGCGGACCTTATACCCCGCCTTTGCCACGGACGCCTTCAACTGTTCGAGCGAGACAGAGGCCGGGTCAAAGAGAACATGGGCCTTCTCGGTCGCCAGGTTGACGCTGGCTTCGGTCACGCCGGGCACCTTCGTGAGGGCCTTCTCGACGCGCCGCACACACGAGGCGCACGTCATGCCCTCAATGGGCAGGCTCAACTCGCCGGCGGGCGCGACCGGTGAACCTAACCCCCCAGCCCCCTTCCCTAAAAAGGAAGGGGGAGTGGTAGGGGCGAGGCGACCTCGCCCGCTCCCCTCTCCTGCTAGGGGAAGGGATAGCGGAATGGAGACCTGGCCCCCCTCTCCTGCTAGGGGAGGGGATGGGGGAGGGGTTTCCAGGGGCCGCACGCCGTAGCCCGCCTTCTCGACGGCCTGTCGCAGTTGGTCCAGGTTCACCGTCTGGGGGTCAAAGTCTACCCGCGCCTTTTCGGTCGCCAGGTTGACGCTCGCTTCGGTCACGCCCGGCACTTTCGCCAGGGCCTTTTCGACGCGGCGCACACACGAGGCGCACGTCATACCGCTGATGGGAAGATCAATTCGCTGGGACATTCTCATTACTCCATGTGACGCAAAGGGGTCACTCTGGTAGGTAGGACGCCTGGATCGCTGCTTTCTTACCCCACCCCCCTGGGGAGGGGGTAGGGAGACTGCCCCTTCGCACTCCTGCTAAGCGTACCCGAAAATCCCGTTGGGTGGGTAGCGGACTCTTACCGTCAGGGGGAGATTGACCCACCTTCGCTTTGTGCTATAATCCGCGAGACGGTATGGCGTTACTCCCAAGGCAAGGTGGGGAAGACGATGTTATCCCGATATGCTGACCACTCTCCGGCGGAGCTTGCGCAGTTGGTCGAAGACAATGCGGCTGAGTTCATGCGCGCCCTGGCACAGGATAGCGCCGCTGAACTGGTCGTCACTCCTGAATTGACCCGCTTCTCCAACACGGCCATCGTCTCGCCCATGTTCAACGGTGTGGTTCAGACGAACTTGACCCCCGAACGCGTCGAGGCGGCCATTGTTGAGACCGAAGCGTACTTCCAGGCGCGGCGTCGGCGCATGGCCTTCTGGTGGGTTGGCCCTTCCACTCAGCCGACCGACCTGGAAGACTATTTGCTGCCGCATGGCTGGTCGCTCAACGACCTACACGCCCCTAGCATGGCCGTGGACCTCCATCAGCTGCCGGCGGCGGTCCAGACACCGGCCGGCTTTAGCATCGAGGTTGTCCGTGACACGGCCGGCGCGCAAGCGTGGGCCGACGTCTTCAACCTGGCCTACCACACCCCCGCCCTGGCGGGCCAGGCCTGGGCCGATGCCTTCAGCCGCTTCGGCCCTGAGCAAGCCCCATTCCGTCTGTACCTGGCGCGGCTGGCCGGCCGCCCGGTCGCAACGAACATGCTCGTCAAGGCGGCGGGGGTAGCGGGCGCGTTTGGGGTGGGCGTCGTACCAGAGGCGCGGGGCCAGGGTCTTGGCCAGGCGATTACCCTGGCGCCCTACCTGGACGCGCGGGACGAGGGCTATCACATCGGCGTGCTCTTCTCGACGGAGATGGGGCGTCCCGTCTACCGCCGGCTCGGTTTTCAGGAGGTTGGCACCATCAGCCGCTATGTGTGGCGGGCTGGCTGAGAGGACAGGAGGTAACGATGACCCAGCGTGTGACAAGCTATGTGAGTGGGGCGAGTGACAAACCCCTACTGGGGCTGACCATCGGTGACCTGTTCGACCAGATTGTGGCCCAGTACCCCGACAACGAGGCCCTGGTGTCTCGTCACCAGGGGCTGCGCTACACCTACCGCGAGTTGAAGGCGCAGGTGGACCAGGCGGCGCGGGGCCTGCTGCGGCTGGGGCTTCAGAAGGGCGAGCGCATCGGCATCTGGGCGCCCAACTGCGCCGAGTGGGCCGTCACCCAGTTCGCCACGGCCAAACTGGGCGCCATCTTGGTCAACATCAATCCCGCCTACCGTCTCACCGAGCTAGAGTATGCCCTGCGCCAGTCCGGCTGCTCCATGCTCGTCATCGCGCCCCAGTTCAAGACCTCCAACTACACCCAGATGCTCTACGACCTGGCGCCCGAACTCAAGGACGCCGAGCCCGGTGAGTTGCGAGCGGCCCGCCTGCCCGACCTGCGGGCGGTGGTGCGGCTGGGCGCCGAGCGCGCGCCCGGCATGTTCACCTGGGGTCAGGTTCTCGCGGCGGGCGATGACGTGGCGGCCGACGAGCTGGCGGAACGGCAGGCCCAGCAGGAGTTTGACGACCCCATCAACATCCAGTACACCAGCGGCACGACGGGCTACCCCAAGGGCGCGACCCTCAGCCACCACAACATCCTCAACAACGGCTACTTCGTGGCCGAGTTGATGAAGTTCACCGACCAGGACCGCCTGGTCATCCCCGTCCCGCTCTACCACTGCTTCGGCATGGTCATGGGCAACCTGGGCTGCGTCACCCACGGCGCGACGATGATCTACCCGAGCGAGGGCTTTGAACCGCTGGCCGTGCTGGAAGCGGTCCAGGCGGAGAAGGCCACCGGGCTGTACGGCGTGCCAACCATGTTCATCGCCGAGCTAGGCCATCCCGACTTCGACAAGTACGACCTGACCAGCCTGCGTACAGGCATCATGGCGGGCGCGCCGTGTCCCATCGAGGTCATGAAGAAGGTCAACTCGCTGATGCACATGCCCGAAGTTGAAATCGCCTATGGCATGACCGAGACCAGCCCGGTGAGCTTCCAGACGCGCACCGACGCGCCGCTAGAGAAGCGCGTCAGCACGGTGGGTCAGATTCATCCCCATGTCGAGGTCAAGATCATTGACCCTGCCACCAACGCCGTCGTACCCATGGGCAGGCCTGGCGAGCTATGCACGCGCGGCTATAGCGTCATGCTGGGCTACTGGAACAACGAGGAGGCGACCGCCAAGGCGATTGACGGGGCGCGCTGGATGCACACGGGCGACCTGGCAGTGATGGATGAGGATGGCTACGTCAACATTGTGGGCCGCATCAAGGACATGATTATTCGCGGCGGGGAGAACGTTTACCCGCGCGAGATCGAAGAGTTCCTGTACACCCACCCCAAGATCGCCGACGTGCAGGTCATCGGCGTGCCGAGCGAGAGGTTTGGCGAGGAAATCATGGCCTGGGTCAAGCTGCGCGACGGCCAGACCGCCACGTTCGAGGAGATTCGTGACTTCTGTCGCGGACAAATCGCCCACTACAAGATACCCCGCTACATCAAGTTCGTGGACGCCTTCCCGATGACGGTGACGGGCAAGGTGCAGAAGTATCTGATGCGCCAGAGCAGCGTCGAGGAACTGGGGCTGCACGGAGCGGCGACGGTCAAGACGGCCTGACGCAGAAGTAAAAACCTACCCCCCTCCCTAGCAGGGAAGGGGGCCAGCGCCCCCTCTCCTACCAGGGGAGGGGCAGGGGAGGGGTCAGTTTCACAGGGGTGATGGGCGCTAAACTGGCTGGAGGCCACCGGCGGCCTGTCCATGCCGTGAGAGCCGCCTAGAAGAGCGCCGTAACGCCTGCCACGACCAGCGCCAGGCCGACCGACCACACCAGCCCGATGAAGAAGCCCCGGACGTGGAACAGCATGTCGCTGTAACCCGCCATCCCCTCCGTACCCGGCAGGACGGCGAACTTGGGCTGCCACTTGACAAACATCAGCCAGTCAAGAACCAGCAGGTCGTAGACGTTGAAGGTCAGCATGCTGACGAGGGTACTCAGGAACACGTCACCAAAGGTGAGGACCCCGACGGCCTGCTTGAGCGACAGGACCGATGCCGTGAACAGCCCCACCAGCGCCAGCATGAAGATAGGTACCATGACCGCGCCCTGCCGTTTGGCGCGTTCACTCTTCGGGCCGTACTTCGCCCTCACATCCGGCGGGTAGTCACCCAGCATGATTTCAGGATTGACCAGGCCGATGACCGCTAAGAACGCGGTAAACATCAGGCACAACCACCCGCCAAACACCAGCCCGTTCTGCACCACAGGGGTCAACATGGCGCCCTCCTGACCTGAAGATGGTAGAGCAAAGACCAGAGATTGAGTTTAGGCAAGACTAATTTAGCCTTGCCTAAATATTAACATGGAATAGGGCAGGAGTCATCCACCGAAAGGGTGATTTTTAGGCGGTCCTAAAACGGGGTCGTTGAGAGGTCGCGGATATGCTTCGCGACGAGGGCCGGCGACTCCATCGGGATGAAGTGGGTGTTGTCGGGCAGGGGAACGTCCTCGCCGTGGGGGAAGGCGCGGGCCAGGTCGGGGTTGGTGGGCGAGCCGGCGAAGTCGCCAGGGGAGGCGGCGGGGCGGGCCGCGCGCAGGACGCGCACAGGCACCTGGATGTGGGGGATGAGATCGTAGATGTCGCGGTTCTGAGCCTGGGTGGACGTGGTGTAGGTCTGGGCCTCGACCAGGGGCGGGCACGCTAGCACGTAGCCGTGGCCGTCCGGCGCGCGCAGCAGTCCATACTGGCAGTAGTCGTGCAGCACCTGGCGGTCCCAGGTGTTGAACGGCGGGCGGTCCTTGAAACGCTCGAACATGGCGTGGGGTGACGACCAGTGGTTGCGGCGCGACGCCGTGAAGTGCTTCTCCGGCTCGGCGGGGTGCTCGTGGTAGACCTGGGGCGGGAAGATGACCGGGTCCACCAGGAGCAGGGCGCGGAAGGCGCCCGGCAAGGCTGCCGCCGCGCGCACCAGGGCGTTGCCGCCCATGGAATGACCGACGCCGACCGCCCCCTGTACCCCCCACAGGCTGACCATGGCCGCCGCGTCCTGGCCGAACTGCTGCCAGGAGTAGGGCAGGGGCGGCTTGTCGGTGTGGCCGTGGCCGCGCGCGTCCAGCGCCAGACAGCGGTAGTCCGCCAGGTGGGCGACGACCTGGTCCCAGCAGCGGGCGTGGAAGCTGGTGGCGTGGAGCAGGACGACGGGCGGCTGGAGCGTGTCCCCTTCGGCGGGCCACTCGTAGGTGGCGAACTGAATTCCGTTGGCGGGGACACTGGCTTGAACCGGCGGGCGAGACATGGGCAACTTACCTGGGGAGAAGATGGTCAAAGTATAGTCTAGCCTGCTTGACGGGCCTAAATTCGAGGGTACAATAGGCTTTCACCTGGAGGACTGAGCTATGATCACCCGCCTCACTGAGAGTCAGTACCCGCTGGTCCGCCCCATCTTTGCCGACTTGCGCTACAACCTCGTCATTGACTCCGTCATAGACGGCAACACGCCGGCCTGGGTCTACGCCGACGACCCCGCCTTTCCAACCTCCGCCCTGATCTGGGACAAACAGGACGCCATGCTCGTCGCGGGCAATGCGGCCCACCACGCCTTCGCCCAGGCGCTGGCCCACGTTCTGGCGGACGAGATTCTCCCCGACGCCCGCCGCCGGGGTATCCCCGTCCTCTCGCTGCACTATCCCGATGAGAGTTGGGACCGGGTCATCGAGACGGTCATCCTCCAGGGGCGCGGGGCCGAGAAAGCCGCCCGCCGCGCCTACCACTGGGGCGGGCTGCCGGTGGACTGGCGGGCGGCCCTCCCCGCCGGCTACGCGGTGCGCCGTCTGACGCCCGAGCTGCTGGCCCAGGGGGACCTGGAGAATATGGACCAGGTGGTTGGCTGGGTGGACTCGTTCTGGCGCTCCCACGCCGCGTTTGCCCAGACGGGCTTCGGCTTCTGCGCCTTACGGGACCGCGCTGTCGCTGGCTGGTGCCTGACGGTGTTCGTTAGCGGGCAGGACTATGAGCTAGGGCTGGCGACCGCGCCCCCGTATCGCAACCAGGGCCTCGCCACGGTCACGGCGGCGGCCTCGATTGAGCAGTGTCTGGCCCAGGGGGGGACGCCCCACTGGCACTGTTGGGAGGACAACGTCGCGTCGCAGGTGGTCGCGGCACGCGTCGGCTTCGAGCGCCCGCGCCAGTACACCGTCTATCGCTTCCCCGTCACAGTGTAGGCGAACCCCCTTTGGTATCAGGCGCCCAGCCATGCTATGATTATCACGGTCGAGCCGAGACATAAGTCAAGCGATTGAGCCTGCGAGGTAGCGCTATGGTTATTACGTCGAACCCCCTGGTCACCACGATTGAAACGCTACGGGATCGCGTCCGCCATCTCGAAGCTGAGACGGCGGCCCTGCGTTCGGACCTAGACCTGATGCTCGTCTGGGCGACCTGGGAATCAAAGAAGACGGTATCACCGGATGCTATTCGGGCGACCGTAGTTGGTGACAGCGATGTGGATGACTACCAAAGGTACCTAGAGCCTGCCGACTATCCAAGAGAGGTGATTCGGCGTGTTTTGCAGGCTCAGAAGGTGGCGACCTACCTGAAGCACTCCGTCAAACGCGACGAACGGGTAGGCGTGCTGCGAGCTGTGCTAAAGGCATTCAACCAGCTTGTCCAGGAAGAAGGGCTGGAGGTTGCAGATGAATTGGTGGCGGTGATCAGTGACTAAGCGACGAGTATAGGGGTATTCAACTGGTTAAGGCGCTACCCTTCCTCTACCTCGTGCGGGGCGACACGCCCCCTGAGTGATAAAAGTGAGGGACAGGTGTTGATTGTTGCAACGAGACGTGGCGTGCTGGTGTGCGAGCGGGTGGCACACGAGTGGCAGCCGATCCGGCTGAGCCTGGAAGGGCAACCGGTCACGGCGGTGATGGCGCGCGAGGGGGTGATCCTGGCGGGCACAACGGACGGTGTGTTCTGTTCAGAGGACCTGGGGCAGACCTGGACCGACGCCAGCGCCGGCCTCAGCGTGCGCCACGTGCGCTGGATGGCCTACCACCCGGCGGTCTCCGACCTGGAGTTCGTCGGGACGGAGCCGGCGGCCATCTTTGTCTCCCACGACGGCAGCCAAACCTGGCGCGAGTGCCCCGAGGTAGGGCAGTTGCGTGACCGCTTGGGCTGGTATCTGCCCTACTCGCCTGAAGTAGGGTGTGTGCGGGGCTTCGCCTTCCACGGCGGCCGGGCCTACGCGGCGGTCGAAGTGGGCGGAGTGCTGCGCTCGGATGACAGGGGCGAGACGTGGCGGCTGGCCGACGGGAGCACGGGCCGGCCCGTCTTCAGCCTGGCCTCCCCGCGCCACGTGGCGTCCGATGTCCACTCCGTCGCCGTCCACCCCTCGTCGCCTGACCTGGTCTTCGCCGCCACCCATGCCGGCCTGTTCCGCTCGGCCGACGGCGGCGTGAACTGGACCCGGCTGTACGCCTGCTACTGCCGCGCGGTGTGGGTGGACCCAGCCGACCCCGCCCACATCGTCTTCGGGCCGGCTGACGACGTGGACCATGGGGGCCGCGTCGAAGAGACGCGGGACGGCGGGCGCACCTGGCAGAGCGCCTCCGCCGGGTTGGCGACGCCGTGGCGCGGTGACATGGTCGAACGCCTGACCCAGTTGGGCGATGAGCTATACTCCGTGCTGGCGGGGGGTGAACTGTACGTTGCCCCGCTCGATACGCTGGGCTGGCAGCGTGCTTTGCCAGGCATGGCGGATGTCAACGCCGTGACCACCCTGGCCTGAGAGAGGATAGAGCCTTGAAGCTGACTTTGAAACTCGACCATAACCCGGCCGGCTGGCCGACCGAGTTGCTGCCCGTCTTCGAACAGTCTATCACGTGCGAGTTTGCCTCGCTCACCCGCCAGGGGATGCCTATCACATTCCCCCTCACCCCTTACCTGGGCGAGGACGAGCGGACGCTCGACGTCTCGACCGGGCTGACCTACCCCTCCAAAGCCGAACGCGCCCGCCGCAACCCCAAGGTCGCCCTGTCGTACTCCGACCCGGTCGGCGCGGGCCTCAAGCAACCGCCCGTCGTGCTGGTGCAGGGGCTGGCGACCGTGTGGGACCACGACTTGCAGGCGAACACCGACCGCTACCTGGGCCTGTCGGCGGCCCGCTTCCCCCATCTGTACAAGAGCGTGCCCGCCTTCATGCTGCGCCAGTTGGGCTGGTACTACACCCGCATCTGGATTGGCGTCACGCCCCTGCGTATCACCTGGTGGCCGGGCGGCCGGCTGGATCAGCCGCCGCAGCGGTGGGAAGCGCCGGCCGGAACGGCGGCGCCACCGTCGGACCCTGCGCCCCAGGGCAAGACGCCCTCCGCCTGGGCCGAGCCGCCTCAGGAGTGGCAGACGGCGGCCCAGTACGCGGTCAAGCGGTTGGGCGTGCCCGTCGTCACCCTGGTGGACGGCGAGGGCTTCCCCTGCCCCGTCCGCGCCCGCCACGTCGCCCTCAGCGCCGATGGGTTTCGTTTAGAGCTACCCGCCGGCCTGCCGGACCTGGGGGGCGCTGCCTGCCTCACCTTCCACGCCCACCCCGAAGTCTTCACGGGCCAGGAGAATCGCGTCTTCGTCGGCCAGGTCACCCGTGACGCCCAGGGCGTGCGCTTCGTCGTCGAGCGTCAGGTGGCCGACTGGAGCCTGGGCGGCAACGCCCTGTCCCGCATGTGGAGCATGATGGGGAAACAGGGGAAGCTCAAACCGCGCCTGGAAGCCGAAGCCGCCCGCCGGGGGCAGGCCGTCCCCGCGATCCGCTTACCGAGTTAACGCCACGAGGTGAAGGGTGATAGCGACAACGTTCGACCGCCAGGCGGTCGCAGACCTGGACGCGGCCGACCCGCTGGCCCCGTTTCGAGACCGTTTCCACTTGCCCGAGGGGGTGGTCTACCTCGACGGCAACTCGCTCGGCGCGGTGCCCAAGGGCACGGCGGAGCGGCTCCAGCAGGCCGTGATGCAG
>CAZFUK010000090.1:0-8295 GCA_964522005.1 uncultured Anaerolineales bacterium
GGGCTGGTCCTGCTGCTGGGCCTGCTCGGCCTGGGCGCGGGTTTATCCGTCACGCTGCGGTGTGAAGGCGCCAGGTCCCACTAGCGAACGTCAACTATTTAACCGAGCAGTGGAATGTCATGCTGAGCGAAGCGAAGCATCTCACGGTGGCAGGCGAGACCCTTACCCCGATTACCCTCCATGCGGAGGGCAGGCGGGGCACAGGTCGTTTCGCTCAGGGTGACAGTCAACCATAACTGGGACAAGACGCTCCTCATGGGCAACCCACGCGTCAGAAATGGGACGCGAATGTTCGGGATGACCCAGGTTAGGGTCTAAACCCGGAAAATGGCGAAAATCGTGGCGCGAAGCTGTAACGAGTCGCGGTTTTTGTCGTTAACATGGGTAAGTGAAGCGCACGGAGGGACGGGCACTCGGAGGGGCAGCAGCGGTGTGGACCCTGTCTGCTGGTGGTAAGCCTGTGAGCGCTGCGACCGGCTGTCGTCCGAGGCTCTAGCTCTGAAGCTCTACGCGCTGAATCCCACACTGTACACCAGAGGCGACGTCACCTAAGGGGGGGGACGTCGCCTCTGGTTTTAGGTCAGCACAAACACGTTCTGCGCCACGGTCAGGCTGAGCACCTGCTCCGCGCCGTCCACTCGCACCGTCAGCGGCCCGTCAAAGGGTGCGGCGGCGATGAGTTCGACCCGCGCGCCGGGCCGGATACCCAGGTCGCGCAGGTAGACCAGCAGGTCGCGCTGGTGCGAGGTCACGCGGTAGACCTCAGCCGTCTGGCCGGGCTTGAGCCGGGCCAGCGGCTGGTCCAGGAGCTGGGGAAACTCACCGTTGGGGCCGGGGATGGGGTCACCGTGGGGGCAGGCGCGGGGATAGCCCAGTTGCGCTTCCAAGCGGTTGACAAAGTCAGGCGACAGCACATGCTCCAGGCGGTCGGCCTCTTCCTCCACGTCCTCCCAGCCATAGCCCATCCACTCGACCATCATGACCTCGACCAGGCGGTGGGCGCGCAGTACCCGCAGCGCCTCTTCGCGGCCCACGGGCGTGAGGGCCATGCCGTGATAGGCGGCGTAGCGCACCAGGCCGGCCACGTGCAGCTTGCACGACATAGCCGTGACCGCCGAGGGCGACACGTCCAGGGCATCGGCCAGGGCCGAGGTCGGGACGGGTTTCTGCGTCTTTTCGAGTCGGAACAGGACTTTGAGATAGTCCTGCATGGTGGCCGTGGCAACCGGCACCCGTGTCGTCTGCGTCTCCATCGCTCATCCTAGACCTGGGGTAGGTGGTGGGTAGGGGGTCGTAGCTTCCCAGCTAATTATTATAATTATCATGCTAATAATTAGCAATGTTGGAGCAACGGGGGAGGCGCAGCGAAGTTTGACAACCCTCACAGCCTCTCTATACTTGGCAAGATAGCGAACGCCCGGCCTGGGCGTTCTTTGTTAGTGGAGGACTCTCGCCGTGTCTCGTGCCCGCCTCATCGTCGTCACCGTGTCGGTGATGCTCGCTCTCTTCCTCGCCGCCGTCGAGCTTACCGTCGTCGGCACCGCCATGCCGACCATCATCTCCCAACTGGGCGGCCTGGCCGAGTATAGCTGGGTCTTCTCCGTCTACTCCCTGACGAGCACAGTCATGACGCCGATCTTCGGCAAGCTGTCCGACCAGTTCGGCCGCCGCCCCATCTTCCTGCTCGGCATGGGGCTGTTCCTGGTCGGCTCGATGCTCAGCGGCCGCTCGGAGTCCATGACCCAGCTCATCGCCTTTCGCGCCCTCCAGGGTCTCGGCGCGGGCGCCCTCATCCCGCTGGCCTTCACCATCGTTGGCGACATCTTCACCATCCAGCAGCGCACGCGGGTCCAGGGCCTGTTCTCCAGTGTGTGGGGCGTCGCCAGCCTCATCGGCCCGCTCGTCGGCGGCTTCCTGGTGGACCGTGTCTCCTGGCGCTGGGTGTTCTACATCAACCTGCCCTTCGGCCTGCTGGCGATGACGCTGCTCTGGCTCAGCTTGAAAGAGCCGCCGCGCGAGGCGGGACGGCCTCGGATTGACGTGCGCGGCGCGGTCCTGCTGAGCGTCAGCATCGTCGCCCTGCTGCTCGCCATCCTGGAAGGCGGCAATACCTGGGCCTGGCTCTCCGTGCCCACCTTCCTCTTGCTCGGCCTGTTCGCCGTCGCCCTGGTCTGGCTGCTGCGCGTCGAACGCCAGGCGCCTGAGCCGATCATCAGCCTGGACCTGTTCAATGACCCCATGTTCCGTGTCGCGGCCGGCCACGGCTTTCTGGCGGGGATGGGCCTGTTTGGCAGCACGTCGTTCGTGCCCCTGTTCGCCCAGGCCGTGCTGGGGATGAGCGCGACGGCGGCCGGCGCGGCCCTGACGCCCCAGATTCTCGGCTGGACCCTTGCCAGCGCGCTGGGCACGCCCTTTATCCTGCGCCTCGGCTACCGCCGCATCATCATTACCGGCATGAGTATCATGGTCGTCGGGGCGATTGTCCTGGCGCTCCAGGGTCCCAACTCGACTCAGTTCATGCTCGCGCTCAGCCAGGCGCTCTTCGGCGCCGGCATGGGCCTGTCCATCTCGACGATGGTCATCGGCGTCCAGAACCGTGTCCAGCGCAGCCAGATGGGCGTCGCCACCTCGATGATGACGTTTATGCGCACCATCGGCGGCTCGATCGGCGTCAGCGTCATGGGCGCGGTGATGACGGCCCGCCTGACGAGCGGCCTGCTGAGCACGCCGGGCACGGTGGACATCAAGCCCGAAAGCCTGCTCGACCCCATCTCGGCCAGCCAGATTCCCCCGCAGACGCTGGACGTGGTGCGCGACGTGCTGGCCGGCGCCATCCAGCCCGTGTTCCTCATCGCCCTTGTGTGCACGGTGCTGGCCTTCGCCGTGTCGCTGTTCACGCCACGCGGCTCGGTCAAGGACTTGGCCGCCCGACCGGCGGCCGGTCATGTGGGCATGGCAGGTGAGTAAGTGACGCTCGACGCGCTGACCCTCAAGGCCCTCGCCGATGAGCTGGCCGACCAGTTGGTAGGCGGCCGCGTCCAGGCCATCACGCCCGTGGACGCGCTGACCCTCGTCTTCGAGGTCTATCGCGGCCACCGCCACTACCTGCTCGTCTCCGCCGACCCGCAGGCCGCCCGCGTCCACCTGGGCGACAAGGGGCGGCGCGGCGTCGAGCGCGAGACACCCTTTCTGCTCCTGCTGCGCAAATTCGTCAAGGACGCCCGCGTCACGCGCGTCACCACGCCCCCGTGGGAGCGGGTGCTGGAGATTCACGTGAGCGGCGTCGAAGGGGCCAGCCGGCTGGTGGTGGAACTCATGGGCCGGCTGAGCAACACGATCCTGGTGGACGAGGCCGGGCTGGTGCGGGACAGTGCCCGGCGCATCACACCCGAAATGACCCGCGCCCGCGTCGTCCTGCCCCGCCAGCCCTACGTGCCCCCGCCGCGCCTGGAGCGCCCCACGCCCGACGAGCTAACCCACGCCACGCTCGAAGCCCTCATCGCCGGCGCGCCGGTGGACCGCGCGCTGTGGCGCGTCCTCTCCGGCGGCCTGGCCGGCCTCAGCCCCCTGGCCGGACGTGAAATCGCCTACCGCGCCCTGGGCGACGCCGAGGTCAGCGTGGGTGGCGTCGAACGCCTGGACCCGGTCCTGCGCGCAGTGGCCGACCTGGTCGCCCCCGCCCGCTGGGGAACAGAAGACCCTGTTACGAATGACGCATCACGCATCACACCATCCCCATCCACGACCGACGCCCCACCCCCGACCCCCTGGTCGCCTACCGTCGTGCGCGAGGACGAGGCCGTCGTCGTCTTTGCTCCGTACCGCCTGACCCACCTGCCCGACGCCGAGCCGGCCGCCAGCCTCAGCGAGGCGGTGGCTGGCTACTTCGCGGCGCAGGTCGGCCGCGACGCCTACGCCGCCGCCCGCGCTCGCGTCGAGGCGTTGATCACGGCGGCGCGCGAGCGCGCCCAGCGGCAGAAGACGGCGCTGGAGCGCGAGGTAGTCGCGCCGGCGGAGGTCGAACGGCGGCGCGAGTGGGGCGAGTGGCTGCTGGCCTACGCCACCGCCGTTCCACCGGGCGCGGCGGAGTTCACGGTGGAGGACACGGGCGATGGGCCGCTGACCATCCCCTTGGACCCCAAGCTGACCGCCGTCGAGAACGCCCAGCGCCACTTCAGGGAGTACGAGCGGGCCAAGCGGGCGGCGGCGGACCTGGAGACCCGCCAGTCAGGGGTCAACCTGACCCTGGCGACGCTGGACCAACTCCTGACCGACCTCCACCTGGCCGAGAACCGCCCCGAAATTGACGCCGTCCATGCCCAGTTCGCCGCCTTCGCGGGCGAGAAGCCTCCCCAGGCACGCGGCGGCAAACCTGGCGGCCCGCTGGACGTGACGTCGCCCGATGGCCTGACCATCCTTGTGGGGCGCAACAGCCGCCAGAACGACAGCGTGACCTTCGAGCGCGCCCGCCCCCACGACCTGTGGCTCCACGCACGCGGTGTACCCGGCGCGCACGTGATCATCAAAACCGAGGGCCGCCCTGTCCCAGACGCGACGCTCCAGGCTGCCGCCAGCCTGGCCGCCTACTACTCGGCGGCGCGCGGCTCGACCAGCGTCGCCGTGGACGTCACCGAAGTTCGCCGCGTCAAACGGCTCAAGGGCGGCGGCCCTGGCCTCGTCACCTACAGCGACGAGCGGACCCTCCACGCCCCGCCCAGGTCCGCAGAAGAATTTAATCCGCACTTATAAATCTGATCAAGGAGGAAACTATGCAATTGGCCGAACCCATGAGTCGGCTGGGCACCGAAACCGCGTTTAAGGTTCTCGCCAAGGCTAAAGCCCTGGAAGCCCAGGGCCGCGAGGTCGTTCATCTGGAGATTGGCGAGCCGGACTTTGATACCCCGTCCAACATCATTCAGGCCGGCATCCGCGCCCTGCAAGAGGGCCACACCCACTACGTGCCGGCCGCCGGCATCCTCCCCCTGCGCGAGGCCATCGCCGAGTACATTGGGACGACGCGGGGCATCCAGGTGGACCCCAGCATGGTCGTCGTCACGCCGGGCGGCAAGCCGGTCATGTTCTACGCCATCCTGGCGCTGATCAACGCGGGGGACGAGGTCATGTACCCCAACCCCGGCTTCCCCATTTACGAGTCGATGATTCGCTTCGTGGACGGCGTGCCCGTGCCGACGCCGCTGACCGACAAGAACAGCTTCCGCCTGGACCTGGACCACTTCCGCGAGAGTATCACCCCGCGCACGCGCATGGTTATCCTCAACTCGCCCGCCAACCCCACCGGCGGCGTCATGACCGAGGACGACGTGCGAGCCGTGGCCGAGATGCTGGCCGACCGGCCTGACATCATCATCCTGTCCGACGAGATCTATGACCGCATCCTCTACAGCGGCGAACACCACAGCATCGCCTCGCTGCCCGGCTTCCAGGACCGGACCATTATCCTGAACGGCTTCTCTAAGACCTACGCCATGACGGGTTGGCGGCTCGGCTTCGGCGTGATGCCCACGCGGCTGGCCGAACCCATCACCACGCTGATGATCAACTCCAACTCGTGCACCGCCGCCTTCACCCAGTGGGCCGGTGTCGAGGCGCTGCGGGGGCCGCAGGACAGCGTGGGGCACATGCTGGACGCCTTCCGCGCCCGCCGCGAGGTCATCGTCGAGGGCCTGAACGCCATCCCCGGCATCCGCTGCGCCATGCCCGAAGGGGCGTTCTACGCCTTCCCCAACATCGAGGGCACGGGGCGGACGGCGGACGCCCTGGCCGACGAACTGCTCCAGAAGGCGGGCGTGGCCGTCCTGTCCGGCACGGCGTTTGGCCGCTACGGCCAGGGCTACCTGCGCCTGTCCTACGCCAACTCCATCCCCAATATCAAGAAGGCGCTGGAGCGCATGGGCGAGGTTCTGAGCCAGTAGGCTGACAGTCGAGAGGACAAACACGGGCGGCTCTGCTAAGCAGAGCCGCCCGTGTCGTTGGGGCGACGGTATGAGGGTGATTACGGCGTCGCCACCCACAGGCCGCCGGCGGCGTCCACGAAGTCGGCGCGGGTCACCTTGAACTGGGTCAGGCTGTCGGTCCGCGCCCGGAAGCGCACGGTGAACAGGACCTCGTCGTTGGGCATCGGCCGCGCGTCGTGGAGTGGGGTCGCCACCACGCGCACCTCACCCGCCGCGACATCCGCCGTGTTGCGCGCGACGAAGCTGGCGTTGGGGTCGAACAGGTTGCCCAGGCGGGCGGGGTTGTTGTCGGCCCCCAGCAGTTCCAACTGCGACGGGTTGTAGGCCAGCGCCACCTCCGCGCCGCTCAGCCCCGCCGCGCCCTGGACGCGCACCACCGCCTCGAAGGTCTCGCCCGCCTTAACCTTGGCGGGGGCCGCGACTGAGACCTTCGGGGCGCCCACCGGCGTACTGGCCCGCTTGGCTGCCTCGGCGAATGGGGCGCCCGTGAGCCAGTTGATGGGACCCGTCAGGCCGAAGTTGTTGCCTACCAGCACCAGGTCGGGCAGGTCCACGCGGCCGTTGTGGTTGAGGTCGGCGCGCGGGTCGGCCGGCGGGACCGTCAGGCCGTAGTTGGCGGCGACAAGCACCAGGTCGAAGATGCCGATGGCGTTGTCGCTGTAGGCGTCGCCGCCCGGCAGGACAATGGAGGGCAGGGTCGCGCTCGGATTGTTGAGGACAGACTTGGCCTCCACGCTGAGGTAGCCCGGCTGGTTCGCGGTGACCTGCTGGACGCCCGGCGGGGCCAGGATGGTGAACTTACCGGCCGCGTCGGTCTGGCCCTGGACAGGCCCGGCGCTGACCTGTACCGTCCCGTCGGGCTGGCCCTGGAGTGTTACCTTGCCCTCGATGGGCAGGGCCGGGGCCGGGTTGACGTAGATGTCGCGGTTGTCCTCGGGCAGATACCAGAACTGGAAGCGCATCGGACCCCACGGGGCCGCCTGGTAGTACGTGTTCGAGCCGGCGTTGGCGGCCGGGATGGGCAGAATCTGGGCCAACTCGTTCTGGGTGTCGTAGGTCGCCTGGCAGCCGCTGTAGGCGAAGCGGCCCAGGTCGGTGCGCCAGTCCGACGTCAGCAGGTAGTACTGGCCCTGCGGCAGGCCAATGTCGGTGAACTGGTCGGGCAGGGTGTTGTACTGCTCCACGCTCCAGACGGCGGACGCGGTGGGCGGCCGCTGGAACGGCAGCTCGCGCAACTCGAAGGCGAAGCGCGGCTCGCGTGCCTCGGCGTTGAGCCGGGGCTGGAGGGGTCCGACCCCACGCCATATGCCCAGGCAGCGGGCGGGGTCGCCCTGCGTCGGCACGCGGGCGAAGTCGGCCGGCTCGATACGGCGGATGTCCTCACGGATGGTATGCTCCTGGTTGAAGGGCGGCATGACGTACATCAGCCGCGTATCCACGCCGAACTGCGTCCCCTGGAGGTAGCCCTGGAGGACCTGGGACAGTGGGCTATTGACGCGGTCGCCTTCCTTGGGCACGGGGGTGCGGATGGTGATGGCCTTGAAGCCGATGTCACCGCCCGCGACGGGCGCGGTGATGAGGGCCGTGACGTTGTACTCGTGGCCGTCCACGTAGAACCGCTTCAGGTACCACGGCGTCGGTGCAGCCGTGTTGGGGTTGTTGTTCCCGTCGTACATGGGCGCGGCCGCGCCGCCCAGCGCCCGCCCGACCAGCAGCGACACCGTCTCCCGCGACGGGTCGCCGGGGATGGGCGCGCCGACGGCCTGGACGTAGACAAACCAGGCCCCGTCGTCCAGGCCGAGGTTGCCGCCGCCGGCCGGGATGCGCTTGACGTTGTTGCGGCTGGCAATCCCCATCTCGTTGAGGTTGAGCGTGACCGTGTCGGCGAACTCAGGATACTTGGAGTAGACGCCGCTGTTGTTGTGTAGGCCGCCACCGGTGTACCAGACGTTCAGGTCCACGCGGCCGGAGATGTAGTCCACGTTCACCAGTTGGACCAGGTAGTCCAGGAACTGGGCGCTGCGCCGGCCGGCCGCCGAGCGGCTGAGGACGATGTCGTTGGTGAAGACCGCGAACTCGTCGCCGTTGAGCGGCACCCCATCCGGGTCGAAGCCGTCGTTGGCGGAGCCGTTGCGGTTGAAGTCGGCCTGGATGCCGGTGCGGGCGCGCAGGCTGGCCTCGCTCTCAATCTGGACGGCGTCCGGGCGACCGTCGAAGTCGGGGTCGAAGGTCGTCAGGCCGTAGCCGAAGCTGTTGAGGGTGGTCGCGGGCCAGCTGCTGTTCGCGTTGTCGGGCGGCGCGGGCAGTTGGTCGCGCCCGG
>CAZFUK010000090.1:8305-12934 GCA_964522005.1 uncultured Anaerolineales bacterium
AAGAACCGCCCACCGGGTAGAGTCGCCGTCGGCTGGTCATACGGGTCGAGGAACATGTAGGTGAACTCTTCGACCACGGCCGGGAAGCGCAGCTCGTCCTGCTCGCCCGCGCCCAGGTCAAAGAACAGCGTGTAGGCCGCCAGGGTTGTGGCCTGGCCCGCCGTCCGCACCCGCACGGTGTACGTGCCGGGCAGGAGTTGCAGGTCCAGACGCGACAGGTTGCCCGCGCCGCTGTTGTCGTCCTCGGCCACCTGCTGGCCCAGCACGCCGTTCTGGCAGCCGTTGAACAGGGTGATGACGGTGTCAGCGCCGCCAATGCCACTGCTCGTCTCCAGGACGACATGGCGCGACTGGGTCAGGGTAAAGGTGTAGAAGTCGTCGTCGGTGGCGGGTGTGATGCTGCCGCTGATCGTGCCGCGCTGCCGCGTCGCGTTAAGCGGCGTGGCGGTGTTGCACAGGTTGTTGGCCGGTTCAATCTCCGAGCCGATGCTCACCGTGGGCCGCGTGGTGAAGACGGTGTCCAGGTAGCGCGGCTCGTACCACATCCTCGGGAAGACCTTCTCGCCCGCGTCCAGGCCAATGCCCTGACTGTTGCGGGTCGCGATCTCGCCGTAGTACTGGCCGAAGGCCTCCGAGCCACGGCGGAACTCGTTCAGGTAGGCCGGGTTGAGCGTCAGGGTGTCCTTTTCGGGCGCCTGCGGGCCTTGCGGGTCGAAGATGCTCGTCACCTCGGTGTACGGCCAGACCTCGACGGTGGGCGTGTCGTCGCGGAAGGCGCGGTCGCCCGCCGACTCGGCATCGCGGCCATACACCCGGATGCCCGTGCCGTCCTTGTAGATCTTGACGCCGGTGCTCGGGTTCTCGGTCGGCTCCCGATTGAACCAGAACTTGGCGCGACCGCCCACCTGGTCCGTCGGGCCGATCTGGCCCTGGACCCAGCGGCGGAACTCGGCCTGGGGCGCGCCCCAGCCGGTGACGATGAGGTACAGCTCAGGGTCGGGCGCCGTGGCGGCCGGTGGGTTATTCGGGACGATGAACGAGGTGTACTGGTCGGGCAGCATGCGGAACTGCTGGCGGTACCAGAACTCGGTCTCCGCGCCGCCCTCGGTCGCCGGGGGCGCCTGGCCGTAGCGTTCCGTCAACTCACCGGTGAACTGCGGGTTGCGCGCCTCCTCGATGTAGGTAAAGCGCGCCGCGCCCGGATCGTTGTACGTCGGGCCGTTGAACGCCCGGTAAGGCAGCGGCTGGTTCGACTGGAGGACCGGCGAGATCGGACCGCGCACCCGCCCCCAGTAGCGGATCGGGTCCGACGGGGTGGCGAAGTCGGTCAGCGGCCGCACGTCGGTCACGATGGTGTGTTCGTAGTTGAACGGCGGCAGCATACCCAGCCCTTCGCCCGGCAGGTAGGCGTCCTGGACCACCGAGAACTGGTAGTTCTGAACGTCGTTGAATTTGGGCGTCGGCGAGCGTAGGGTGATGAAGCCGAAGGTGCTCGGGTCGGCCGGGATGACGCCCTGGAAGCCGCAGCCGTTGGCGGCGTTGGCGGTCACGGGCTGGCTCGCGCCCTGGGTGTAGACGGCGACGGTGTTGTACTCGTGGCCGTCCACGTAGAAGCGCTTGGTGTACCACGGGTTGGGGCCGCTGTTCGGTACGCCCGGCGCGCTCTCCATGCCGGTGTGCGTCGCGCCGAGACCACGGCCCAGAATCAGGCGCACTGTGCCGTCCACCGAGTCGACGGCGTCCACGTAGGCGAACCAGGCGCCCTGGGCGCCGCATAGGTTGCCCGTGCCAGCCTGGATGTACTGGACGGGGGCCTGGTTGTTGGCGACCACCGCGTCGCCTCGGTACAGGATGATGGAGCCGAGGTCCTTGGGCGCGGTCGAGCCGGTCCAGTAGACGCGCAGGCGGACCGAACTGTTGAAGAAGGACTCGATGGCGACGGCGTGGTCGAGGAACTGGGCCACCTTGCCGGGGCCGAGCGCCTGCGGGTGGACGGTCAGGACGACCAACTCGTCGCCCGACAGCGGCGTCCCATCAGTGTCGAGGCCGTTGAGCTGGCCGTTGTTGTTCAGGTCGAGCGCCAGGCCAGTGGCGGAGTAGAGCGTCTGCTCGCTCTCCACCGAGACGATGTCGGGCACGCCGTCCAGGTCGGCGTCGAGGCTGGTCAGACCGTAGCCGACCTGCCCCACGCCGCCGTCGTTGGTGGCGATGTTGCCGTCGGGGCCGAGCAAGTCCTCGCGGCGCATGCCGACGGGGAAGACAAAGGCCGAACTGCCCGGCGCGGCCTGGATGGGCTGCGGCTCGGCGTCAGCGGGGCCGGCGTTGATGAAGCGGTAGGTCCACTCCTGCATGATGGCCGGGTAGTGGATGTCGCGGTCGGTGACGGTCCCCGTCACGTCCTGGTCTTTGTCCAGGTGGTCGCACTCGTACCAGGCGCGCGTCCAGACCTTCTCGGCGGCGTCGAGGTTCGTCGCCTTGATGTGGCCGTACAGGCCCCAGCGCGACAACTCGTCGGACGAGTAGGCTTCCGACAGGATGGCCGGGTTCCAGACCATCACGTCGCGGCGCGGCGACTGCGGGTTCTGTGGGTCGAACGGCGCTTCGGGGTCGGTGTAGGGCTTGTCCTCGGTGTAGGTGAAGACTTGCTGACCGCTCAGCAGCCGATCCACCGCCGACAGCGGCCCAACGGCCAGCGTACCAGGGCTAAAGGCACGGTTGACGTCAACGCCCGCCTTGGTCCGGGGGCCGGCCTTGGCCTCGGGCGAGCCGCCCACCGTGGGGTCGCCCGCGCCGGGGAACTCGGTGCAGTACAGGTTGACGGTGAGCGGGACCAGGACGGGAATCAGCGGCGTGATCGTCTCGTCGCCCGGCTTGGGGGTGTCGAAGTCATCGGTGTAGGTGATGGACGTGCCGGTGGTCACCGTGCCCTGGTTAGAGACCTGGGTGACGTTGGGCGGCAGCGGGTTGTCAATGCGCACGCGGAAGTAGATGTGAACCGTGGCGTTGGGCGTGATCGTCCCGATGTTGATCATCACATTGGTGTCGCCCGCATTGTTCCCGCGCTGGATCGTCCCCTGGCTCGTCGTCACCGAGCCGATTTCCAGCGAGGTGTAGACGCCCGGCGTGTCCTGGAAGACGACGCCGTTGGCCGGCGTGACGCTGTTGTTGGTAATCCAGACGTGGTATTGCAGGATGTCGCCCGCGCTTGCCCCGTTGTTGTGGTCGCGGTCTTCATAGAGCGAGTCGACCTTATAGGCCACCAGGTTCGGGGTAGGCGTCTGGGTGGGCGTCTGGGTGGGCGTCTGGGTCCGCGTACTCGTCGCCGTGCTCGTCGGCGTGGCGGTACTCGTCGCCGTCGCGGTCCGCGTCGCCGTGCTGGTGGACGTGCTCGTTGGCGTGCTGGTGGCGGTAGAAGTACTGGTCGCCGTGCTCGTCGGCGTGGCGGTACTGGTCGCCGTCGGCGTATTCGTCGCCGTCGCGGTACTCGTTGCCGTGTGGGTGGCGGTACTCGTCGCCGTCGCGGTGCTGGTCAGCGTGGCGGTGGGCGACGGGGTGGCCGTGGCCGTGGCGGTCGGCGTGGGCAGCGTGCCCGTGGTGGTGGGCGTGCTGGTCGGGCTGGCCGTCGCCGTCGCCGTGGCCGTCGCCGTGGCTGTGCTGGTCGGCGTGGCTGTGCTGGTCGGCGTGGCTGTCGCTGTAGACGTCGCCGTGGACGTACTCGTCGAGGTCGGGGTGGCCGTCGCGGTTGGTGTGGCCGTCGCTGTAGACGTCGCCGTGGACGTACTCGTTGAGGTCGGGGTGGAGGTCGCGGACGGCGTATGCGTCGTCGTCACCGTGGGCGTGAGGGAGGGTGTAGACGTCGGCGTGGGCGTGAGCGTGATAGAGGGCGTCAGCGTCACGGTGGGCGTGCTGGTAGTGGTTGGCGTGGCGGTGGCCGTCGCCGTGTTCGTCGCCGTCGGCGTGGCGGTGGCGGTGGCCGTGTTCGTCGGCGTGGCCGTGGCCGTGGCGGTCGCTGTGTTGGTCGGCGTGGCCGTCGCCGTGGCCGTCGCTGTGCTGGTGGAGGTCACTGTGCTCGTCGGCGTCTGCGTCGGCGTGCCGGTCACGGTCGGCGTGGGGGTGGCGGTGCAGACCCCAGACGGACAGGTCGGCGTCACCGTGGGCGTCAAGGTTGTCGTGGCCGTGGGAGTCGCCGTCGAGGTGCTGGTTGGGGTAAGGGTGCGCGTTGGCGTGGCGGTATTCGTCGCCGTCGGCGTGGCGGTGGACGTGGCGGTACTGGTGGGCGTGGACGTATTGGGCGCCAGCACCAGGGTCGTGGTGGTGGACGTGTTATTACCCGTGTTCGTCTCAGGGGTATCTGACGTGATCTGGACAGTATTGGTGATGATAGTCCCGCTGGGGACGTTGCCATTCACCTTGACGACCAGGGTAAAGACGGCCCCGGTAAACGGCGGCCAACTGGTCCGCGTGCAGGAGAACGCGCCAGTGTACCCCAGGGGCAAAGCCGGGCAGGTCCAGCCGGGTGGCGCCGACAGCGAGACGAAGCCTGTATTAGGTGGAATCGTCTCGGAAAGGACAGCGTTGACGGCTGTACTTGGACCGAGGTTCTCCGCTATAATGTTGTAGGAGATGTTG
>CAZFUK010000091.1:0-12858 GCA_964522005.1 uncultured Anaerolineales bacterium
CCTGGCCGAGGTCGAGGCTGCGTCCGCAGATCGTGCCGCCGCTGCCACCGAGCGAAGAATAGCCCTCTTCAACCCCTGGTCTCCAGTCCCTCGCCCCTGGCCCCTCGCCCCTGACCCCTAGAGTAGCAGCCAGACGCCGCTGACCGTCAGGAGGCTGCCCAGGACCCCCAGCCGCGTGACCTTCTCCCCCAGCAGGCGCGGCGCAAGCAGCAGGGCGAACAGCGGGCCGGTCGAGGCCAGGGTGCCGCCGCGCGCCGCCCCCGCCAGTTGGATGCCCAGCAGGAACAGAAACGAGGACACCCCCGCGCCCAACAGGTGCGCCAGCAGCAGGCTGCCGGCGTAGCGGCGCTGACCCGTGGCGGGCGCGACCGGAATGTGCCGCCGCATCACCAGCAGGCTCATGACGACCGCCAGTAGCGGCTGGCGGACGCAGTTGATCATAACCGGGTTCATGACCTGGGTAATGGGCTTGAGCAGGAAGATGTTGACGCCGCTGATGAGGGCGGGCGCGAAGATGAGCCAGGGCGGCCCGCCCTGGCCGGTCGGTTCCAGCCAGCCCACGCGCCGCCCACGATGCAGGCTCCCCCGTGTGCCGGGCTGCTGTGACAGCCCAATCAGCCCCCCGACGACCAGCACCACCCCCGCGATCCGCCGCCAGCCCAGCGGCTCGCCCAGAATCGTCACCGCCAGCAGGGTCGTCACCAGCGGGTAGGAACTGACAATGGGCATTGTCCGCGCCACGCCGAACTGGACGATGGCGCGGAAGTACAGCGTGTCGCCGACGACCTGCCCGACCAGGGTCGAGAGGATGAGCAGAGCCAGGATGGTGGGCGGGACGGCGCGGAAGCTCTCGAAGCCGCCGAAAAAGGGGAGTAGGGCCAGGTAGAAGACGCTGGCGACCAGCCCGCGCGACGCCGACACGACGATGGCCGAAATCTGGCCCCCCTCGCGCTTGAGGATGATGCTGGCGCACGTGCCCAGCAGGGCGCTGAGCAGGGCGGCCGCTTCGCCGCTCACGGGATGCCCCAGACGCCTGGGTTCAGCAACTCCTCGTCGGTCAGGGCGAGCGCGTCCAACTGGGCGATGACGGCGGGCGGCAGGTCGGGGAGGTCGGTCAGCGCCAGCGCTTCGTCTAGCTCGGCCGGGCTGCGCACCCCAATAAGGGCGGCGCTGACGGCCGGGTGCGCCAGGCAGAAACGCAGCGCCGCCTGGACCGGGGTGGGCCGGCCGGGCAGGTCCCGCGCCACGCGGCGAAACGCCCGCGACGCCTCGCGCAAGGGAGCCAGATGCGCCGGTAGATGGTCGCCGCGCTCGGTCAACGCGCCCTTGAGCAGCGCCGAGCGCACGATGACGCCCACGCCCTGCGCCTGGGCCTGGGGAAAGACCTGGGCCTCCATGCGGCGGTCCAGGACATTGTAGGCCACCTGGAGAACGTCGAAGCCGCCACTCGCCAGCCCGGCCAGCGGCAGCGCGACGCCGTAGGCGCTCAGCCCGGCCAGCCGAACCTTGCCCTCGGCTTTGGCCGCGCTCAGCAGGTCCACAATCACGCCATCGTCCAGGATGGACGGGTCAGATCCAGCGTGGACCTGGTACACGTCCAGGTAGTCGGTCTGGAGGGCGGTCAGGCTGGTGTGCAGCGAGGCCCAGAAGTGACGGCGCAGGTCGCCGCCGTGCAGCAGGGCGCGGTCCGGCCCGACCAGGGTGAACTTGCTGGCGAGCACAATCTGCTGACGGCGCGAGCCGAGGGCGCGGCCAATGCGTTCCTCGGCCAGCCCGTAGGCCCGCGCCGTGTCAATCAGCGTTACCCCGGCGTCAACCGCGCCCTGGAGGATGCCAGCCGCCTCGGCCTCGTCAGGCACGGGGGCCTCGCCCGGTTGAGGGATACCGTAGGCCATGCCCAGTTCGACCGTACCCAGGGCCAACTCGGACACCTGGCGGCCGCTACCGCCCAGGGAGCGTAAGCGCATCACTGGACCCTCTCTTTCAGGCCATCAAGCGTGAAATCGGGACCTCGGAAGAAGGCAAACAGGTGCGCTTCCAGGGCCTGGACTTCCTGGGCGATCCGAATAATCATGGAACCTCGTCGAGATAGGGCAGACCTGACAGGTTTTCACGAAGTCCCCGAAGGGGGAAACCTGTCAGGTCTAGGTAGAGGAGAGTTATCGAATTTCAGGCGGGCTGGGGTACGCCGACCGGGTAGGTGTACCCGGCGGCGACCAGGGCCGTGGCAAGCTCCTCCTCGCGCTCGACCGGCAGCGGCTCCAAGGGGCGGCGCGGCTCGCCCAGCGGTACGCCCTGCCAGCGCATCATCACCTTGAGCGAGCCGGGGAAGCTCGTCCAGACGCGGATGATCCGGTTGGCCTGGAACTGGAGTTCCTGCGCCTCGGCCAGCCGACCCGCCTGGAACGCCTCGTAGATGCGGACGAAGTGGCGGGTCATGGGGTTGTACGTCGAGCCGATGGCGCCCACGACCCCCATGGTCAGGGCGGGCAGGCACATCTCGTCGGGGCCGGAGAACACGGTCATGTTGTCCAACTCGATGATCTGCCGCATCTCGTAGAAGTTGTGCGAGGTGAACTTGAGGCCGACGAGGTTGGGAATCTCGCGCTTCATCTCGGCCACCATCGCCGGGGTGACGTTGACCCCCGCCGCTTGCGGGATGTTGTAGATGTAGAGGGGAATCTGGGCGGCGTCCCCGATGGCGCGGTAGTGAGCCTTGATGGCGTTGAAGCTGTAGGCGAAGAAGGTCGGCGGGATGGCGGCCACGGCATCCGCGCCAACCTCACGGGCGTGGGCGGCCAGGGCCGCCGCGTCACGGGTAGGGATGGCGCCGACGTGGACCATGACCGGCGCGCGGCCGCGCACTTGCTGGACCGTGCGCTCGGCGACGGCGGCGCGTTCCTGGACGTTCATGAGGAGGCCCTCGCCCGTCGAACCGCATACATAGAAGCCATGCGCGCCCTCGCTGAGGAGGTACTCGACCAGGTGGTCAATGGCCGCCAGGTCTACCTCGCCCTGCTGGTCGAAGGGAGTGAGCATCGCGGGCCAGATACCGTAGAACATAGGAGAGTACTCTTTCTTTCCTGATTCGTTAGGAAGGGTAGGAAGGGTGGGAAGGTTGGGAATTTAGGGTAGCGCGGCCAGACCCCGCTGGGTCTCATGGAGGCCGCGCCAGAAAAACTGAAGGTCGCCGCCGATGTCCAGGAAGCGGAAGCCCTGCTCGGCCCGTCCGCGCGCCACGTCGAGGCTGCCGCAGGCCAGCCCGACCGGGAGGCCGTGACGCCGGCCCGCCTCCAGCACCGTCTGGAGCGCGGCCTCGTGCCGCTCGCTCTGCTGGCCGAACGTGCCGAGGTCAAGGGCCAGGTCGCCGGGGCCGATGTAGACGGCGTCAATGCCCGGCACGGATAGAATGGCGTCGGCATTGTCCACGGCTTGCCGGGTTTCCAACATCACCGCCAGGAAGATTTCGGGGTTGGCGGTGGTGAAATAGTCGTCGCCGTAGAGCAGGAGACGCGAGCCGCCGGCGGAACGCTTCCCCTGGGGCGGGTAGCGCACGGCGGCGACGGCGCGCTCCGCCTCTTCCCGCGTGTTGACCAGCGGCACGACGACACCCAGCGCGCCCATGTCCAGCAGCCGCCCAATCAGCGCGGGGTCATTGGCGGCGGGCCGCGCCAGCGGGACGGTGGCCGTGTGGCTCAGGAGTTGGATCGTCGCCAGGAGCGCGTCGTGGCTGAAGTAGCCGTGCTGGGTGTCAATGAGCGCCCAGTCAATGCCCGGCTGCGCGATTTCTTCGGCCAGCACCGGGGAGCCAAGGGTGAGCCAGACGCCATAGGAGGGCTGGCCGGCACGGAGTTTGGCGGGAACTGTGTTTTTGAGCATGATGAGTTACATCCTCATAATCAGGCCGCCATCCATACGGACGATGGAGCCGGTCATGTAGTCGGCTTCGGGCGAGGCCAGGAAGCGGACGAGCCGGCCGATCTCCTCCGGCTGACCCAGCCGACCCCACGGCATGCGCTGGCCGCCCTCGCGCATCTCTTCCTCGCTGAAAAAGAGGCGTTCGCCAGGCGTGTCAATCCAGCCGGGCTGTACTATGTTGACGTTGATGTGGTGTTCGGTCAACTCGTTGGCGACGGTGCGCCCCAGTTCGTTGAGCGCCGCCTTGGCCGAGTTGTAGGCGGCCGAGTCGGGGGTGGCGAGTTCTGACATAATCGAGCTGATGATGACGATTTTGCCGCCCTGGCCCTGGCCCACCATGTGCCGCGCGGCGAATTGGCAGGTGTGCCAGACGCCAAACAGGGTGACGGAGAAGGTCGCCCAGGCGTCGTCCCAGCTTAGCTCGATGAAGCGGCGGCGGATGGAGCGGGCAGCGTTAGCGACGACGATGTCCAGCCGTCCGAAGTGGCTCACGGCAGCTTGCACGGCCTGCTCGACCTGGTCGCGGTCACCCACGTCGGCGCGCTGGACGAGGGCGCGCCGGCCCAGCGCCGCGATCTCACGGGCCACCCCCTGCGCCTGGTCTTCGAGCAGGTCCACCAGCACGACGTCGGCGCCGGCCTCGGCCAGCGCCAGGGCCGAGGCGCGACCAATGCCGCGCGCCCCGCCCGTGACAAGGGCGACACGCCCGGCGAGAAATGGCGGTCCGCTAAACTTAGAGAGGGGTTGGGGGATGGTGGACACGGGTCACTTCCAGGGTGCGGTGTATCTTGTCGACATGAGTATAACATACACACTGAATCTTGTCAATTGATTTGACACCCTCCCCAAACTATGCTAGCATCTACCCCATTGGTCCCGCCCGACAGTTTGCCGCGGGCCCCCGTCATCACAGAAAGGGAGAACCACATGGCCCGAGTCTCCACGTCTCGCCGGCTCGCCCTGGCCCTGAGCCTGGTCGTCCTGGCGGCCCTCGCCGTTCTCGCCGCGTGCTCATCGCCTGCTACCCAACAGGCGCCCGCGGCCCAGCCCACCCAAGCCCCTGCCGCTCAAAAACCCGCCGAACAGAAGCCCGCCGAAGCGCCTAAACCCACCGATGCGCCGAAAGCGGCGGAAGCCCCGAAGGCTACCCAGGCGCCCGCCACCGGCGCCACTGAAGCGCCCAAGGCCGCCCAGCCCTCGGCGTCTACGGCTGACCCCAAGCTGCCCGCCGACGCCGCGTCGGAGCAGGTGCTCAAGATCGCCTGGTCGGGCTTCGGCTCGCAGGAACCCCTGGCGCCGTGGAGCGGCCGCTGGGGCGGTCAGGCCGTCGCCTTCTCCGAGTTCCTCAGCCCGGTCTATCACGACGTGGACTTTAACGTCAAGCCGCTGCTGGCCTCGTCAGTCACGCCCAACGGCGACTTCACCGTGTGGACGATGAAGATTGATCCACGCGCCAAGTGGTCGGATGGCCGCAAAGTCACCGCCAAGGACGTCAAGGACTCGTGGGAGTGGGTAACCGCGCCAGCGCAGAAGACGTCGAGCAATACCGCCTGGGCGTTGTCGGCGGCTAAGGGCTTCCAGGACATGGCCGACGGCAAGGCGCAGGAGATTTCGGGTCTGGTTGTGAAGGACGAGGGCACCCTGGACATCCAGTTGACCGCCCCCGACCGCTACCTGGACCACCGCCTCGCCATCTACTGGCTGGGTGTCGTGCCGGCCGACAAGCTCAAGGCCGACCCGCAGTACCTGACCAAGCCCAACCCGATTGTCAACGGCCCCTACCAGGTGACGTCCATCGACTCGACGGGCCGCCAGGTCGTCATGAACCGCAACCCCAACTGGTGGGGTCCCAAGCCGCTGCTCGACCGCATCGAACTCATCGTGGCCGAGGAAGCGTCGGCGTGGGAACTGCTGGTCGAAAAGGGCCAGGTGGACTTCGCCTACTCCTTCGCCGACATCCCGACCCGCCGCAAGCTCATCGCCCGCACGCCCGGCGCCAAGGAACTTGCCAACAAGCTGCCCATTGGCATCTACTCCAGCTTCCACTGGAACGTGGCGCCCAACGACGACATCAACGTGCGTAAGGCGCTTATCCACGCCATTGACTTCAAGGAGTTGGCGGCCGCCGCCACCGAGGGCACCCAGCAGCCCTGGCTGGCCGCGACGCACCCGGACCTCCTCGACAAGTGCTACGACCCGACCAACGAGAAGTACTTCGAGTTCAACCCGCAGAAGGCGAAGGAAGAACTGGCCGCGTCGAAGTACGGTAGCGTGGACAAGCTGGGCAAGCTGCGCGTTAGCTCCAACTCGTCGGGCGCGGCCCAGAAGAAGGCCCTCCAGATCATCATGGAGATGTGGCGCACTAACCTGGGCATCACCGACGTCGAGTTCAAGGAGCAGCCGTCGGGTTTTGGTCCGGATGAGAAGCTGCTCAATGTGGACCGCCAGAGCATCAGTGCGCGCCCGCCCATCGACTCGCTGTGGATCACCCAGTTCGCGTCCAACGCCATCCACGCCACGCGTTTCATGGGCGGCTACAAGAACGACAAGCTCGACGCCATGCTCAAGGACATCGCCTCGCTGGACCGCAAGGACCCCAACTACTGTAAGAAGATCAACGAGGCGGAGAAGACCTTCCTCGACGACTACATGTGGATTCCGCTGTGGCGGCAGGCGGGTGACTTCGGCATCGTCCAGCCCTGGGTGAAGAACCTCAACTTCAGCCCGTACCTGGCCCCCTACGGCTGGTTTGGCGAGCCGTACGCCTACATCGCTAAGCGCTAGACCGAGTCGAACACGGGCGGCGCATGCTGTGTGCGCCGCCTCTCCCCCAAGCTTGCTGTCAACGAGGAGAGAGCTGTGCCTTCCACATCAAAGATGATCTCTAGAAGGTCTATCCCCCTGGTGGCCTGCCTGTCGCTCGCGCTGCTCATCCTGGGGTGCGCCCAGCCGGCTGCTCCGACCACGACCGCGCCGACCAGCGCGCCCGCCGCTCAACAGCAGCCGGCGGCTCAGCCCACGACCGCGCCGGCTCAGCCCACCACGGCCCCGGCGACCCAGGCTACCGCCGCGCCGGTTGCCAAGCCGGCGGCTACCACAGCCGCCGCGCCGGCCGCTGGGGCGCTGCCCGCCGACGCGGCTCCAGAACAAGTCCTGAAGATGGCGATCCAGGGCTTTGGCTCCCAGGAACCGTTGGCGCCCTGGAGCGGGCGTTGGGGCGGCCAGAACGTCGGGTCCACCGAGTTTCTGAGCCTGACATTCCACGACGCCGAGTTCAACTTGCGGCCGCTGCTGGCCGCGTCGGTCACGCCCAATAGCGACTTCACGGTCTGGACCGTGAAGCTCGACCCCAAGGCCGTCTGGTCCGACGGCAGCAAGGTGACAGCGAAGAACGTCAAGGACAGCTGGGAGTGGGTCGCCGCCCCTGCCAACAAGGTCAACGCCTTTATCGGCAGCAACCTGGGTGACATCAAGGGCTTCAAGGACCTGGCGGACGGCAAAGCCGACACCATAAGCGGCGTGGTAGTCAAGGACGACGAGACGGTGGAAGTCACGCTCAATGGTCCTGACCGCTTCTTCAATCACAAGGTGGCCGTCTTCAGCACCGGTATCGTGCCGGCCGAGAAGCTCAAGGCCGACCCGCAGTATCTGACCAAGCCCAACCCGCTCGTCAACGGCCCCTACCAGGTGACTAGCGTAGATACCACAGGCCGCCAGATCACCCTGTCGCGCAACCCGAAGTGGTGGCGGGACAAGCCCTTCATCGAACGGATTGAGGTGACGGTGGCCGAGGAGCAGGCGGCATGGGAACTGCTGGTTGAGCGCGGGCAGGCCGATTTTGGCTACTCGTTCGCCGATGTCGGGACGCGCCAGAAGCTGCTCCAGCGCACCAAAGGCGCGACCACCGTCGAGATGAAACTGCCGGTGGGTATCTACTCCAGCTTCCACTGGAATGTGCCGCCCGTGGACGACCTCAACGTGCGCAAGGCGCTCATCCACGCGATAGACTTTAAGGAACTGGCGACAGCCGCGACCGACGGAACGCAGAAGCCCTGGCTCGCCTTCCTGCACCCGGAACTGTCACTGGGCTGCTACTTCCCTGAACACGAGAAGTACTTCGAGTACAACCCGGCGAAGGCGAAGGAAGAACTGGCCGCGTCGAAGTACGGCAGCGCCGAGAAGCTGGGTAAGCTGCGTGTGACTTCCAACTCGGCCGTCGCCACCCAGAAGAAGGCGCTCCAGATTATCATGGAGATGTGGCGGACTAACCTGGGTATCACCGACGTCGAGTTCAAGGAGCAGCCGGCCGGCTTCGGTCCCGACGAGAAGCTGGTCAACGTGGACCGCCAAAGCATCGCGGCGCGTCCGCCCGACGATGGCCTCTGGATGAGCATGCTCAAATCCAACGCCATCCACGCCACCCGCTTCATGGCGGGCTACAAGAACGAGAACCTGGACAAGCTCGCCGATCAGATTACGGCGATGGACCGTAAGGATCCTAACTTCTGCAAGACGGTGCAGCAGGCTGAGAAGGTGTTCCTCGACGACTACATGTGGATTCCCCTGTGGCGCCAGAGTGGTGACTTCGGCATTGTCCAACCGTGGGTTAAGAACGTCAAGATGAATCCGTTCATCGTCCCCTATGGCTGGTTCGAGCCGCCGTTCGCCTACCTCGCCAAGCGCTAACCTGGCAAGATGTGAGGCGTGCTACGGGATGCGTATTTCGTAATCCGTATTCCGTATCCAAGAACAAGAAAGTACGGATTACGAAATACGCATCGCACATCCCGTATCACGCCACGTTGGATAGGATAGAGTCATGGCTCGCTACCTTCTGAACCGTGTGCTGACGACCATCCCGGTCATCTTCATCGTCCTGATGCTCACCTTTACGCTGGGCTTCTACGCGCCGGGCGACCCCATTGTGCTCATCTACAATGAGAACCTCGCCAATATGACGCCAGAGGACCTTGTGCGCCTCCGTAACCAGTACGGCCTGAACCGGCCCTACTGGGAGCAGTACGTGGACTACATGGGCAAGGTGCTGCGGGGCGACCTGGGTGTCTCCATCGCCACCAAGCTGCCCGTCACCCAGATGATTCGCCAGGCGCTGCCCATCTCGGTGACGCTGGGCCTCGCCGCCGGGGCGCTGCTCATCCTCCTGGGTATCCCGCTTGGTATCCTGGCCGCGATGCGCCACAACAGTTGGGTGGACTACACCATCGTCGGTACCTCGATGGTCTTCAGGACGATTCCCGTCTTTGTGCTCGGGCCGATGCTCATGATTGTCCTCATTCTGCAGCTCAAACTGCTGGACGTGCCGCTGGGCTGGAAAGGCTTGTTCCACCAGCAGAGCATCCTTCCCATCGTCTTGCTCGCGGCGGCTCCGCTGGCCGATGTCATCCGTCAGACACGCGTCGCCGTCCTCGAAGTCCTGAGCCACGACTACGTGCGCACGGCCCAGGCCAAGGGCCTCAAGACGTGGACGATTATCGTTGCCCACATCCTGCGCAACGCACTGCTGCCCGTGGTGACCTCGCTCGGCCTCATCGTCAACGCCCTCATCCACGGCTCGGTGTTTATTGACCGCATCTTCACGCTGGGCGGGTTTGGCGAAATAGTCGTCAACTCCATCAAGCTGCTGGACATCCCCGTGATTCTGGGCACAACCATCTTCAGCACGCTGCTCGTGATTGCCGCGAACCTGGTGGTGGACCTCGTTTATCCGTTTATTGATCCCCGCGTCCGACTATAAAGAGTGAACTATGACGACAACAGGTAGTGTGGCGGGGCGTTTGGACGGAGCATTGGCGCCGCCGCAAATCAAGGTCCGTAACCTCTGGCGCGACGCCTTCAACCGCCTGATTCGTAACCGGCTGTCCATGATCGGCCTCGTCGTGACGCTGTTCTTTGTGGCGCTCGCCATCACCGGGCCGTCGCTCGCGCCGTACCCCTACCAGCAGCAGAGCCTGCGCCGCGCCAACGAGATGCCGAGCCGCGAGCATCTGCTGGGCACCGACGACCTGGGCCGCGACTTCCTGAGCCGCCTCATGTGGGGCGCGCAGACGGCCATGCTCGTGGCGACGGTCGTGACGGGCATCGCGGCGGTGTTGGGGGTCTTGCTCGGCGGTATGGCGGCGTATCGCGGGGGGTGGGTGGATTGGGTTGTCGGCCGGTTGGTGGATGTGACTCAGTCCATCCCGACCATCATGCTGGCGATTCTGGTGGACGCGACGCTCCAAAAATCAGTCACTAACCTGTTCAAGCAAATGTACGCCTCGACGGGCCTGGAGTTTTTCAAAGGCTCGCTGGTCATCAACTACCTCGTGACCATGAGCGCCATCGCCTTTGTCACCTGGCCGACCTACGCCCGCCTCATCCGCTCGCAGATTCTGTCCATCCGCGAGCGGGAGTACGTCGAGGCGGCACGGTCGGTGGGCGCGTCGAGCGGCCGCATCCTCATGCGGCACATCGTGCCCAACGCCCTCGGCCCCATCATTGTCGCAGCCACTTTCGGCTTTTCCAGCGCCATGATTCTCGAAGCGTCGCTGAGCTACCTGGGGCTGGGCATTCAGCCGCCGGCGGCCAGTTGGGGTGGCATGATCAACGACAACATGTTCCAATGGCGCGTGCGGCCCTACCTGGTGCTGTTGCCCGCCCTGGTGCTGGCCGTTGCGACCCTCGCCATCAACTTCCTCGGCGACGGTCTCAACGACGCCCTCAACCCGCGCAGCCGCGTGTCGAGCGGCCCGAAGTAGGGACACACGTAGACCTGACAGGTTTTGAAAACCTGTCAGGTCTCAGTATACACTTACGCCTCTGGCGGGACGTAGGTGACGCCCGTGCGGTCGGCGCGGGCCGGTTCGTCCACATAGCGGCCCTTGTCCGGCACGGCCACCTGGTCGAAGTCGCGCGCCAGGGTGTGCAGGGCGGCACGCATGGCCGGGCCGTGCATGGCCGGGCCGTGGCCGGTGACGACAAGTTCCGGCTCCAGGCGGGCCAGGCGTTCCACCGAGCGGCGGGCGCTTTCCCAGTCCGGCGTGTAGTACATGGGCGGGCCGTGCAACTCTGGCCGCTGCGTGGCGACGGCGAAGGCTGACTCCTGCTTGGTGGTGATAAAGGCGTCACCCGCGATGAGGGAGCGGTCGCCCTCGCGCCACAGCGAGACGTGCCCCGGCGCGTGGCCGGGTGTCGCCAGCCAGTTCCAGCCTGGCATGCCCGGTACGCTGCTGTCGGGTGGCAGCACGCGCAGCCAGGGCCGCACGTCCACCGGATCCTGCGGGTAGAAGCGGGCCAGCGCCGCCATCAGGCCGCCGCCGACGGTCGGGTCGGGTGGGGGATAGGCCGAGCGCCCGTCGAGGTAGGGCAGTTCGAGTTCGTGGGCGTAGATCGGCGCGTCCCACTGCTCGGCGAGCGTCTTGAGCGCGCCCACGTGGTCGAAGTGGCCGTGGGTCATGATGATGGCCGCCGGCCTCGCCTTCCCAAAGCGGCTCTCCGCGCCCGCCGCAATGAGGCCCGCCGTGCCGGGCATCCCGGCGTCAATCAGCACCCACTGGCGGTCGCCCGCCCCCGGACGGCCAAAGTAGACCACGTTGACAATGGCGAGGCGGCGGTAGGCCAGGTCGGGGGCAATCTCGTGCAGGCCGTCCTGCTTGTCCCCGTCCACCTGCGCCTCAGGGTTCACCGGTACTTGTTTGTCCACGTTACCTCCATGATTTGCGTTATCGTGAACCAATATCAGTATTGCTCTCACAGCCTTCGACTGTCACCCTGAACGGAGTGAAGGGTCTCGCAGTGTCAAGCGAGATGCTTCGCCTTCGGCTCAGCATGAGAATTATCTGCAAGTGTTATGCCTGACCAGGAGGATACCGCCTTGTCCACGTACACCCAGATTCACACGCAGGAGGAAACGGTTCAAAGCCTGTTCAGCCTCCAGGGCCAGGTGGCGATTGTCACCGCCGGGGGGAGTTGGCTGGGGGCGGCCCTGAGCCGCGCGGTGGCCGAGGCCGGCGCGACGGTAGTGGTCACCAGCCGCGAGGGGGAGCGGGCCGCGCAGTTCGCGGCGACGCTGCCAGGCGAGGGCCACGTGGGGCTGGCGCTGGCGCAGGAGCACACCGAGACGCTGGACGACTTTGTCGCGGAGGTCGTGGAGCGGCTGGGGCGGGTGGATGTGCTGGTCAACAACGCCTATGGGGCGACCGCGCCGAGTATTGACACGGCCACGGCCCAGGACTTTGACCGCGCCTTCCACACCGGCGTCACGGCCTACTTCATCCTGGCCCGCGCCGTGGCGCAGCACCTGAGGAGCCGGGGAGTGCCCGGCTCGATCATTAACATCGCCAGCATGTACGGCATGGTCGCCAGCTACCCGGACGTCTACGACGGTTACAAGATCAACAGCCCGCCCAACTACCACGCCCTCAAAGGCGGGCTGATACATCTGACGCGCCACCTGGCCGTCTACTGGGCCAAGGACGGTATTCGGGTCAACGCCATCAGCCCCGGCCCCTTTCCGCCGCCGAGGGTCAACGACGCCAACCCCGGCTTCACCGACCGTCTGAGCGAGAAGGTGCCGCTGGGGCGCATGGGGCGGCCGGGCGAACTGAAGGGCGCCGTGGTGTACCTGGCGAGCGCGGCCAGCAGCTATGTCACGGGCCAGAACCTGGTGGTGGATGGCGGCTGGACGGCGTGGTAGAGCGACGGAGGACGGAGGACGGAGGACGGAAGACGGAAGGGGTTAGGCGGGCAGGGTGTAGGGGCGAGGGTACCTCGCTCCTACACCCGTTTTCAACGACGCAGGTCAATACACCTGGAGGCCCCGCGCTTCGCGGATGCCGTCGCGCCAGGCTTCGGAACGCTCGTTGTGCCGGCGGAGGCTCTTGACCTGTAAGCCGCTCTTAGTCGGGTCTTCATGCTGGGCGTAGAAGGCGTCGCGCTCGG
>CAZFUK010000092.1:0-12810 GCA_964522005.1 uncultured Anaerolineales bacterium
CGGCCTGGCCCCCCGCCCGCCCGCCCCCCGCGCCGCCCCCCCCCCCCGACCGCCGGGGCCCGGGGGGGCCGCCCCCGGGGGCACCGAGAACTTGGGGGTCACGGTCAGCCGAACGCGCACGCTGCGGTTACGGCCCAGGTAGAGGCTGGGGGGGGTCCAGCTATAGTCGGCTAGCCCCTTGTCGTCCACCTGTGAGAAGTCGAGGTGGGTGCGGACGTTCATTTCAGGCGCCGTCGTCACCTCAACCAGGAAGTCGGTGATACCCTGGACGTCGAGTTTGGTGTCTAGCGTGCGCAGGTCGAAGCGCACGATGCGCTCAATCGTCACCGGGAGGCGTAACTGGGTGCGATTCTCAGGCTTGTCGGCCGAATAGGTCGTGACGATCAGGTCGTAGACGCCTGCCAGCGCATCGCGCGGCGGTTCAATGGTTAGGGTGTTTTTGGCCGTCTGGCCGGGGTCTATGGGTAGCGTCAACGCCTCGAGCGAGGCCCAGCGAGCCGCCGGCCCACTAAAGCTGAAGTAAAAGTGGCAGAGGTTGAGGCTGGCGTTGGTGACCGCCAGGTCATACAGCTGCGCCGGTTTGGCGAGCTGGCTGTCGAGCTTGGGTTGATAGGTGACCAGGATTTGCCCCGACGTCTCAGGGGTGGCGCTCACTGTGGGCAACGGGGGAGAGCCGGCGGGCGCCGCGCCAGCCTCGGGCGTGGACGCGACCGGCGCCGTCTGGACCACGCTCACGGGGATGTCCGCCTGGCCCCAGGTCTCCATCTCGTTGTCGCGGGAGACGGCCCGCAGAATGAGGGGGGCGACGCCGGCCGGAGCGGTCGGCGGCGGCTGGAGGGTGAGGGTGATGGGGGAGCTTTCGCTGCGGCGCGTGAGGAAGTCGTCAAGCTGCCGCAGGGGCTGGCCGTTGCCGTCGGCGGGGAGGGTGGCCCAGGCGGAGGCCGCGCCCTGGAGCAGCAGACGGTAGTCCGCCGAGTCGTCAGTGCGGTTCTGAACGACAAGCTTCAGCGTTGCGCTCTCGCCAGCCTTAACTTCCAGTTGTTTCGGGCTTGCCACCAGTCTCAATTCAGGCATGCGGACCCCTCCCCAACCTCGGCGTCAGCGGCCCGGCCCACGCGGCACCCAGTCGCTAGCGGGCATACATAAACAGGATGACTAGCAGCGCCGTCGACAGGAACAGGGCGGCGACGACAAAGGCCGCGAGCATCATCCACCACGGCGGCCAGCGCGGGGGCGGGGGCGGCTCCGGCCCCCGCTGCACCACGCGCCCGGCGCGGGCCGCCGGTTGAGCCAGCCCGGTAAGGATACGAGTCTCAATCTCAAAGTCAAATACCCTCTCTTCGGCAACTGCCAGTCCGGGCGTATGGACAGTCAGGTCGGCCTGGCTCTGGCCCTGTGGCGCGAGGTCCAGCACTGACGGGCTGAACTCGAACCCCAGGGCGCTGCCCTGCCCCATCAGTTCGACCCGCACCGGGCTTGGCCCAGGGTTGGTCAGGCTGAGCCTGAAGTGGGGCACAGCCGGGGCCGCACCCTCGGTCGAGGCGCTGGCACGCCATTCGGCGGGATCTAGGTCGAGCCAGAGGCGCGGCGCCGGGAGTTGGATAAACTCAGCGGCGACCTCCCGCGTGACGGGCGGTTCGGCCCGGCCGCCTTGTAGCAGATACTGCCCCTGCGCTTTTATACTAAAACGCACAACGCGCTGTTCTGTCACGGACTGCGGCGCTTTCACCGTGATCACGGCGTCGCCCTCGCCGCCTGGGGGGAGGCGCAGCCGATAGGGGTCCGCTTTAACCCACAGTTGAGTGTTTGGGTCTCCGCCGTCTAGCCGGACCTCCAGGGGGGCGTTAGCATCATTGACGATGTGGACAGGATAAGATGCCCCTTCGACCCCTGACGCCCGGGCCATCACGAGTTGGAGGCGAAAGTCCCGCAGCCGACGCACGATCATTGCCAGGGCGTGGTCGAAGGTGACGTCCGCCTTCTTGGTTGACTGGCCGTGGATGACCAGGGGGTACAGGCCGGCCAGGGCGGGCGTCGGGGTGAGCGGCGGGCGTAGGGTGAGCGGCGCCTTCGCCTCACCCTGGGCCGGCGCCATCCGGGTTGGATATGTCAGTTCAGCCCAACTGGGGTCCACACCCAGAATGGTGAAGGCAACTTCCTCCGCCTGTTCGGCGCCGTTCACGATGGTGATTTCCACCTGGTCGGTGGCGCCCGGTGTAATCTCCACTGTGGAGCGGTTGAGCGCGAGCTGAAATGTACTGGGCATAGACTCCTCCCTCGCTCACGGTGTTCCATTCTCTCCGACCATGGCCTCGCTGACGTCACAGCGGAGAGATGGACTGAACGGTGACTGCTGACCATCCCTCCTACCCACCGCCCTCACACTAAAGCGATGACTCCCCGCCTGTTTGAAGTTAGTCAACTTGGCTCGGTACAGGTTGCCGTCTGCCTCGGCGACGACGCGCTCAACGCGTAATGGAATAGGTGTTCCCTGGCCCACATCCCGCGCCACCTGGATGTAAAAATCCACTGCGACGTCCGGCGTAAACCGCCACAGTAGAATCAGGCCCAGAGTTGGCCTCCCTTCGCTAAGGGTAAAGCTTGAGCAGTCTAGAGGGACGGGCGCGGCGAGCAGGCCGGGGGACTGGGTTTCGACAGGCGGCGGGGTCACCGGCGTCGGGGGGATGGTAGACGTGCGTGACGCCGTCGGCGTACTGGTCCGCGTGGGCGTAGGCGTGGAGGACGCCGTCACCGTCGGGGTGACGGTAGGCGGTGTCAAGTCCAGCACATACTGGCGCGTCAGGTTGAAGGGGGAGTCAGTCGTCACTATCAGGGTGAAGAAGGGCCGATTGATAATCGTGGGATTGGACGTACAGAACGGCTCAGCGCCCTCACCCACTTCGCGTGTTTGGTTATCGGGTAGGCGTAGCTGGACTGACTGGGCATAGCGAACCTGCCAACGTACCGTGGTACACATATCGCTCCCACGCGGTGTGAGAGGGTCGGCCGACAAAAGAACAACCGGCAGTTGCACCAGGATGGTTTGTTGCGAGTTGTCGCGCTGAGTGACGGTGACCGTATACTCCGCCGAGGCGTCCGGATCTAGAGTGATCGTACCACTCCCCAACACAGAGCGATTGCGCGCCAGCCCTGGACCGTTAATGACGGCGTTATTGACATTCTGAACGGTGTACTGGAGCTGGCTTGTTTCCCGCCTCTGACCCTGGACGTGTCCGACCTGCGGAGGGTTCAAGCGGAAACTCAAGACCGGCGGCAGGGTGGGCGGGGGGGGCTGGGTCGGCGGCGGGGGCGGCTTGGTCGCCGTGGGTGGGGCGGGCGTTCGCGTATTGGGCGGTGTGGACGTGGCCGAGGGCGTGTAGCTCGCCGTCGGAGTCAGGGTCGGCAGCGGCGTATTGGTGATGGTCGGGGAGGCCGTGGGCGTATTGGACGACGGGTCAATCGTGAAGCCTCGCACGGCCGGCAGACTCTCGACGTTGCCGGCATTGTCCACGGCCCGCGCCAGAATCAGGAACTGGTTCGACTGGGGCACGAGCGACTCGACCGGCTCGCCCGACGCGGTCGCCACCTCAGGCGACCCCAGCAAGGGACTGGTGAAGCCCTCTGTCCCCGTCTCAGCGCTGGTGGGATACTTGTTCCAGGTGACACCGCCATCCAGACTGTACTGGATACCGACGTTGGAGGTGCCGGAGGGGTCGGGGGACTCCATGGTGACCTTGACCGGCCCACTAAAGATCGAGCCATCCCGGTCGCTCGGGGCGCGCGGGCCGTCGAGGGTGATGCGCGTCACGGGTGGAACAATATCGCGGCTCGGCTGACCGAGCAGGGCGAACTTGCCCGCCTGATCCATCGTCGCCGTGATGATGGTGACACCGGGGGTCGACGTAGAGTCGACCGTCTCGTTCTGTAGGAGGCGCCACTGGCCGCCATCGAAGCGGTAGAGGTGGAGGCTGGCCGGGTCAACGTTCGCCACGTCGTTGGGCGCGTAGACGACGGATAGCTGCACGTTCGAGAAGCGGACGGGGTTGCCGCGCTCGTCAACGGCGTTCACCACGCCGCTGTGACCGACGCCCACCTGGTTCCCGAAGGGCGCGGGGTCCGGCGCCCAGGCCAGGGCGATGCGGGCGTTGCCGCTGACCTGGCCTGGCAGCACACATACCGATGCGTCGCCCTCGCCGCTCAGCTTCTCCTGGCCCGGCAGCACCACTTTGGCGCGCTCGTCCACCACCTCGCCCAGGCTGCCCGTCGGGTGGAGCCAGAGGTAGCGGCTGGGCACGGTCCACGGGTCCTTGCCCACCTGACTGGGCACAAAGCCAAACGGGTCCACGACGTCATCGGCGCTAAACTGGGGGGGGCGAGTCCGGTCGCGAGCGAAGCGGACCTCGAAATGGAGTTGCGCGCGGGCCGTCCGTCCCATGGTGCCAATGGGCGCGCCGGCCTGGATTGGCTGACCCCGCTTCTTCACCGTGTTCTCGAAGCGGCTATCGTTGGCGAGGTTCCAGTAGATCGTCTGGAACGAGCCGACGCCATCCACCTCGTGGTTGATCTTGACATACGCGCCCCGCTCGTCGTAGCGGGCATCCGCCACCACGCCGTCGGCGGCGGCGAAGACGACAGTCTGGTCGTCGCCCCCCAGCGTCTGGGTGCTAAAGTTGATGCCCGACGCGCCGCTGTAGAACGTGTTGTCCAACCGCGTGCCATCGAACAGGACGGCGTAGCCGCCGGATGTGTTACGCTCGCGGCCGCCAAACAGCGCGCCGTTGAGGCGGAGGGGAAGGAGGGGCTGGTCGTGGTCGAAGTAGCTGAGCACGCGGCCGCGCAGGGGTTGGGCGGACGTGCCTGTCACGGTGGTCACGCGATTGAGGGCGCGGCGGAAGTCGGCCGAGCTGCCCGCGCCGAATTCGGTCGCCAGGCCCCGATAGGCAAACGGCAACTCCAGGAAGCCGCCGGCCTGGAGCGCCGGGGGCGGCGCGGTCTGCGACGGGCTGGCCGACTGACCGATGAGCGCGTGCATGGGCGTGGGCACGACGCTACGCACCACGGACACCGGGCAGAGGTAGGCATTCGCGCCCGGTCGAACTTGGCACATGGGCAGCCAGTGCAGCACATAGCACAGAATGTAGAGAATGATGCAGCAGGCCAGGAGGGCGAGAGCGGCGATGAGCACGGCCCATCGCCAGACCGGCGAGCGGCCCTTCGACGGAGGGCCTTCTTCCTCCGTGCCATCTGAAGAGGGCTGGCCGTCGGTGGGCGTGCCCGAGGCAGGTGAATTGGTCGGAGGGGCCGCCGCGAGAGTGGCGGAGGCCGACTGTGGGTCGGCGGCGGCCTGGCGCGGCAGCGCATCCACCCGCACGGGGATCTGCGTGGCCTGTGTCACCGGCGGCGTCGGCGTGACGGTCAGCGTCTGCTCGACCTGCTCGTTGGGAACGAGCGTCACGCTGGGCCGTTCCAGCATAAACTGGACCGCGGCCGGCGAGGCCGGCGTAAGGTCCAGAGTCAGCTCTTCACTGCTCTCGTTGCGCGTCACCAGCACAAAGTTGCCTGGCCCTGACGCCTCCAGGACCGGGGGCGCCAACTCCAGGCTGTAGTGCAGGGGTTCCCCCACCGTCAGGGTCAGGCGCTGCGCGTCCACTTCGACCGCCCCTCGAGCCAGGATAGCGACGACAGAGCAGGGGTAATCCCCAGCTTCCGCCGTCCCGCCCGGCGTGCTGGTGCGCGGCGTGATGGTAACGGATCCGCTGGCCGTTCCTCGTGCGGGCACGGTGATGGGGTTCGGGCGGATGCTGACCCAGTCCTCCGGCAGCCCGCGCACCTTCAACCCCACCTCCTCCTGGGTCTCAGCGCCCAGCAGGCGGAAGGGCAGGGTGATGGAGCCGCCGGGGGCGACGCGCCGGGGGGTAGCTTCGAGTTGGAGACGCACCGAGTCGGGCATAGCGTATCCTTACCGTCGGGCTGGGGCGGTGAATTGCGAGCGGAGGCTGTCCAGCGCATCGTTCACCAGGAAGTAGGCCAGATTGTGAAACTGCGTGTTTGGGTCGAGCATCGGCCAGCGCTCATAGAATGGATAGTGCGCCTCCAGGAGGTTGCGCACCAGCGGCGCCCGCGCGATGACCTGGGCCACCTGCCCGACCGGAACCCCCTGCACCTGGGCCGTCGGCGAGGCCTGGGCGAACTGGTCCACCAGGTGGAGGCCAAACCACAGCGCCGCCACCACGAGCAGCAGAGCGGCGAGCCGCAGCCAGACTTCCGTCGCGATGCGGGGCGGTCGCTGGACAATGCGGCCTTTGGCCGTCGCCAGTGTGCTGATCCCCTCCGCCCGACCTCGAACCGTGTAGTCGTGATTGCGTCGGCCGACCTTCAGCGACTCTTTGCAGCGGGCTTTGAACCGGGTATCCATCTCCTCACCCGGGCGCAGGGTTAGCTCGCACTCGCGGGGATGGAAGTCGAGGGCAGCCTGTTCGTCCAGTGGCTCCAGGGTGACGCGCACCGGGCTGGGGAGTTGGTTGACCGTGCGCACGGTGAAGCCGACCCGCCCGCGTGACTCAATCGGCCGGTCCGGTATCAGCTTGAGCAGCACCGGATCGCGATACACCTGGCGGAAGACACCACCTGCCGATGCCGCCGCGACCGACTCACCCTTGAAGAGCGCCTCGACCGTGAAACGATATGTCTTGTCGCCACCTTCGCTCACTGTCTGGGCCGTGGCCGTCAGCGTGGTTTCCCCGCGCTCCTTGGCCGGCACGGTCAGGCTCGGCGGGTTGCAGACATAAGTGCACCCCGCCTCCTGGGCCGTCACGCGGAACTGATAGGTCACCTCCACGTCGGCCATGTTGGTGACTTCGACCTTGTAATCGGCCTTCAGCCGGTCCGCCTTCTCCGCCACCGGCAGGCGGATGCCGGGCGGCGGGGTGCCGACTTGCGCCACCTGGAGCTTGAGCGGCGCGGGCGGCTGGCCCCGGTCCACGTCGGCCCTGACCTCGATGTCAAACTGCTTGCGTTCGCCCGGCTTCAGATACCGCTCCGGGGTCACCACCAGGCTCAGCCGGGCCTTCTGCCGCGCGAACAGCCGCACCGTCTCCGGCTGAAAACGGACCGCACAGCCTGCGGGCTTGACCTCCGCCGTCAGCGTCACGTCCTGGTTAATATTGCTGGCGGCATCACTGGCAAGTTCCAGCTCAAAGCGGGCCTGGCCTTGCGTGTCGCCTGGCCGCGCCAGCACGGACCAGGCTGCCTGGCCGCGCGGCAGGATGACGAGCGTGAGCAGCTGCTTGTCCGACGCCCTGGGATCCATCAGCGACCGCGCGATCAGGGTGAACGGATACTCGCCGGCCGGGGCGTCGAGAGGCGGCGTCAGCTTGAGGCGCGGCCCGTCTGGCCCGGCCACTGTCTCGTCCTCCTTCAGCGATACTTCCTGCGGCTCTATGGTATACCAGTCGCTCCGCAGGTCTGTAACGCGAAAGCCAAACGCGTCCAGGCGCTTGCCAACGTTCGCCAGCGTCAATGCCCACTCGCGAGGGGGCGCGCCGGGGTCTGATCCAGGCACGGGGGTCACCGTCAGGCGGACAGCGGTATAGCCGCCGGTAGCGGGGTCATCGGCGCGGACGGCGTCATTGGCACGGGCCGCCTCGTCGGGGCGGGCGGCGTCAGCGCGAGTGGTCGTCGGCTGGGTGGCAGCATTGGCATCGGCGCGGGGCGGCGTCGGCTGGGTGTCGGCGTCAGCGTCGGCGTGAGGGGGTGTCGGCTGAGTGGCAGCCGACGGAGAGGTTGGGGCTTCCTCAGACGGGGATGTCGTCGGTGTCGGCTCGGCCGCGGCGGGGGTCGTGGCGGGAGACGGGGCTGGCTCAGCCACGGCCGGCCCCAGGACCTGGACTTCGAGCGTGGCTTGCGCCACCACCCCGCCCTCACGTTCATCCGTCACCTCGGCCCGCAGGCTCGTCACCCCGGCCGGCACGTCGGGCGGCGCCGTCACCGTCAATTCGAGGCGGAGTTCCTGACGCGGAAACGCGGAGACCTGGGCCTGGTCAGGGGCAGCCCAGGCGGCCGCCGCGCCGCTGATCTCGATGAGATAGGACTGTACGCGGTCCGAGCGATTCTGGAGCGCCAGGTAGACCGTGGCGCTTTGCCCTGCAGCGAGCGTCAGGGGGCTGGCGGTGAAAGACGCTCGGGTCGTATCAGGCATAGCGGCTCACTAGGACGGGTCATAGACAAGGTCATAGGTCGTGTGGGCGGGTTTCGCGCGGGCGATGATACGACGGATACGTCCGTCGAGGTCGGCGGCTTCGACCGGGTCGGCGGGGCGGGCCAGGGGCAGCAGCACGCGAAAGTGGAACGCCGCTAGCTCCTGGCCGGTCTCGTCGGTCTCGTCCAGAATCCTCGGCTCAACGCCGAGGTAGAGCTTGAGATAGTCGCGCAAGGCGCCCGCCGTCCCGAACCGGGCGTAGATACTGACCATGTTGGCGACCAATTCGCGCTGGCTCTGGATGTCGCCCACCGGTTCAGGCCGCCCTGTGATGGCGAGCGGCTCGTCGAGCGTCAGGCACACCCACTGCGCCAGCCACGGCAGCAGCTCCGGCGGCGTCAGGTGCGGGTCAAACAGCGCGGCGAGGTGGTCAATCTGGCCCTCGATGGGCGCCCACAGCGTCTCGAAGATCAGCAGAAAGCGGGCGAGAAACGGGGTCTCGGACCGGCTATCATCATAGATGGCGGGCAGGTAGCGGAGCAGCTCGCTTGCCGACCGCGCCGAGGCCGCCGTCACCCGGCCATTCTGTCTGCCGTTCATTGTGCTTGATTTCATCATTTTGTCAACCTGGAGCGGTTACACAAGGATAACATCGTGGTAGTAGGACACCACCACCCCGTTGGGCGAGACGCGAATATGGGGATCAATGGCCCCCTTCTCATCGCGGGGTCGTTCCAGCTTCAGGTTCCTCGTATTCAACATATTGACCGTGAAAAGCTCGACCTTCTGGACATAGTCCACGCCCTCGACATTGCGCAGCAGCACGTAGACGCGGTCCACCGTCAGGCCCTGGCCAAACGGCCACCCCTGGCCGTCGGGGCCGCCGTACACCGGGTGCAGGTAGCGGTAGAGCGCCTCGCGTACCCGAGTCTCGACCCGCTTGCGGTCAGCGCGGGGCTGGGGATGGACCTCGACCTCGGCATGGACCCAGTAGTATGCAGGCGCGTCAACCTCCATACGTGTCGTGAGCAAGCGGCGCGGGTTCAAGGCATCTTTGACGCGCTGGATGGTGTCCGGGCTCAAGTAAAGTTCCTGTTGTATCTTCTCCACAGGCTCGAACCTCCGCTCGTCGGGCGTCGTGCGTATCGCGTCGCGCAGCGCGATATGCTCGGCCAGAACCTGGGGCGTAAGCGGCTGGAACTCGGGGATGATGAGCAAGCGCACCTGGCCCGGTTTGGGGGCCTTGGGGTCCTGGCTGTTGGCGGTCGGTTGCAGGCAGCGAGCGCGGCCCACGCCCTGGACTTGCATGGCCAGGTACTCGTAGTCCTCGGCCGTCACCGCGCGGTCACGGGTGCGCAGGAGCGCGGGCGCGCTGAATTTGGCGTCATCCAGCGTCTGGGCGTCCAGCCCGCCCGTAATCTTCGCCCGGTTGGTAACACCCTGGACATATGGGACCGTCGTCTTGATGATCTCGACCTTGTGCTCGGCCACGTTGCCCTGAATCCCGCCGCCCGTGTAGTACAGTTTCATGCGGATACGCCGACCCTGGGGGGGCACCGCGCCGAATTTGGGTTCGCTGCCGTTCGGCTGTCGGATGGCCGGGCCGAACTCGACCACCCCACTGCGAGGGTCGAGGACATAGTGCTTGTCCTCGTCCGTCACATCCACCATCGCGCTCTCGTCGCGCCGGCCGTTGACCGCTACCGTATAGCCAGGCCGTGACTGGGCGAAGTCCTTGACGCGCTGCCAGGGTTTGAACTCGCCCTGCTCATCTTCGACCTCGAGCACGACAGCCTGACTCTCGTCGCCTCCATCTGGGCGCGGCGTTTCACTCAGTTGCGGGTCCAGGATATTCTGGAAGCGCAGGCGGAAACGCTGGCCGGGCTGGCCGTTGCTGACGCCCAGGTCTTCGTTCTGGACCGGGTGAGCGTGCGTCACCGGCACCGTAATGCCCAGCGTGGTCGCCGTGAGTTGCATCACTTGGGGCGACTGGGTGTAGGGGGTCTGGCCTGTGTTGCGGTCTGGTCTCACCGGCGAGCAGCGCAGCCAGGTTTTGGCGGTGGACGTGCCGATCGCCTTCTTCACGCAGTTATCGGGCAAATAGAACACAATCCTTCCGTCTTCATTCAGCCCCTGAGTCTCATCCCGCGCCACCTCCAGCGGCTCCCAGGCGCCCTCCGATGCGTCCCCGCCAGCCGCGACCGCCCCGGTCCGTTCCGTATCGCGCAGAATCTCCCACTGCCAGGGCGCGGGCATCGCCGTATTCGGGCCTCGCCCGGCCTTCGACACACACGCCACCGTCAGCACCAGCGTGTGGCTGCTCAGGTCCTCGGTGAACCCCAGGTAGAGGGCGTTGGCGGGGCTGACGTCCGGCCACACGGTGAAGACGTGCCGCTCACGGCGCGCCTCCGACTCGTTCTGCTCCCCCTCATCCCGGTCTTTGTCGGGATAGGTGAGGATAAACGTCAGGCCCGCCGGGCGGACCTCGGCGTCGTGGTCCGTCGTGAAGATGATGGCCTCTTCCGCCTCCGTCCGTTCGGTGGCGACTTCGGTCCAGCGCGGAATCAGCACGCGGTTGCCCTCGGCCACCGGCGCCGTCAACGTGAAGGTCACCGCGCCTCGCGCTGCCGTCGGCGGCCGCAGGCGCACGCCGAGCAGGTCTAGAAACGCGACATAATTCTTGTCAGGCACCTGGTTGAGCCGATAGAGCAGCTGCTCCGTCATCCAGGCGAACAGCTCAATCAGGGTGACGCCGGGGTCGCTGACGTTGTGGTCGGTCCAGGTCGGACAGAACGTCGGGATGAGCCGCTTGGCGTCGTTGACCAGGTCCTGGAATTTGCGGTCGTCCAGGTCGGGCGCTGGTAGGTACATAGGACTATCCTTACCCAGGGTTACTCTTGCGGGATACGGTAGAAGGGGTAGACCAGGCTGCGCTCGTCGTTGGACTCCTTGACGCGGTAGACAATGTCAATCAGCATCGTCTCGCCGTCCTCGCCATCGAAGCCGTCGCGCTCTGCGTTGGGCAGGCGGGCCTCGATGCTGAGGACCTCGATACGCGGCTCCCAGAAGCCCAGCGCCTCATCCACATAGACCTCCGCCTGCCCGAAGGTCGTGGCGTTCAGCGGGGCGAAGACGAGTTCGTGCAGCCGGCTGCCAAAGGTGGGGCGCATCACGCGCTGGCCGATGGGCGTACTCAGGATAATCCAGATGGCCTGCCGGATGTCCTCATCCTCCGACGCCAGGGCGACGCTGCCTTGCTGGTTGATGCGTGGGGGAAACGACCACCCCGTGCCGAGAAAGTCGCTCATCGTCTAGTCCCCAATTATCACGGTCCCAACGGCGACGATGGTTCCCACCGGCAGGTCCACGGGGTCATTACAGGTCATCGCGGGGTCACCCGCGCGGGCGATACCCTTACCGCCGACCGTAACTGATGTGCTCCCCCTGGTAATCGTCGCCTTGTTGGTCGGCGGCTTGACAAAGGTGCCACCAATCGGGATATGTGGCGGGATATTGGTGGCCGTACTGTCGACCACGGCGACGGGCCGTCCCTCGATCATGACCGAACTGACACACCCGCCGTCAATCACGCCGGTAAACGGGTGTGGGACGAGCACTGGGGAGGTCGGACCGGGAGGCTGTATCATGTGCATATCGGTGGCGGTAATCATATCGCCTTGCTTGGCGGCCGGTCCTGGCATTGTTAGCTCCTTAGTTCAGCTTGATGGCCGGGGCCGCGAGACTGACAGCCGCCGAGCCAGTGACATTCACGTTCGAGCCTTGGACGGTGAGATTGGCCGGTGTGTTCAACTCCGCGCCCGCCGTCCCCGACAGCTTAAGCTGGGCGTTGCTGCTGACGTCCACTCCGGACTGGCCCTGGATGCTGAACGACTGGCTGCTGCTCATCGCCACGCCCTGCGTGCCCCTGAGGGTGATCTTGCCCCGGGCCTCGATGGTCAGGTCGCCGGCCACCTGGATGTCCATCGAGTTCTTCGGGGACTGGATGACGATTTTGTTGTTGCCCGTCTTGTCCACAATGGAGATCATTTCGCTCCCGCTGGTGTCGTCCAGCGTCACCGTGTGGCCTGACCGCGACTTGACGACCACCTGCTCTTTGCTCTCCGTATCGTCCAGCGTCACGGTGTGGCCCCGCCGCGACTTGAGCACTCGCTTGTTGACCTTGCCGTCCCCGTCCACGGCCTCGCTGGCCTTCATGGGTGGCTTATCCACCCCGTTCCACAGGACGCCCAGGACGTAGGGGCGGTGGATGTCGCCTTGCTCAAACCCGACGATGACCTCGTCGTTGACTTCGGGCAGGAACAGGAAGCCTCGCCCGCTCCCCGCCATGGGCGACACGATCCGCGCCCACGCACTCTCGTCTTTGTCGGACAACGCCGGGTACTTGACTTTGACCCGGCCCAACTCCTGCGGGTCCTTGTTGTTCGTCACCAGGCCAATGACCAGGCCTGTCGTCGTCCGCTGGGCAGTGGTCTCTTCGAGCAGGCTCCACACGCCCCGGTCGCGCCGGCCGCTCACCGTAAAATGCGTGGTCATCCCCGTCTCAGCCGTCCACTCGTGTATCACCTGGGTCACGTAGTATGTCCCGCTGAAGC
>CAZFUK010000093.1:0-12795 GCA_964522005.1 uncultured Anaerolineales bacterium
CACGGCCAATCAGCGGCGTCGGCGGGTGGGGCAGGCTTGGACTGGGGCGGGTGGGGGGCTGGGCGGGCGGCGAGGATAGGGGGCGGTCCAGGGTGAGGGTGGGGACGGGTAGCTGTTCAGCATCAGCCTGGCCGCGCGCGAAACGAACGAACGAGGCCCGTTGCTCGGACGGAATGTGCAGGTAATCGGCCAGCCGCTCGGCGAGCGCTTTTGAGGGTCGCAAGGTTTCCGCTTCGAGCTTGCGGACGGTTTCGACCGAGCAACCGACCTGAGAGGCCAATTCGTCCTGGGTCAGGTCGAGACTGCGCCGCCGCCGTTTGAGCCAGTTACCAAACGAGAGTGTATTCATCGTGGGCACACCCCAGGTGCATCTCGAATGGTCCCCCCTCAGGACTCCTACGCCTGTTGGTACTGCTTTTAGTACCGCTAATTGTACAGGAAATCGGCTTCTTTGTGCAAGGGGCTTGTGGTTCAATAGGGACACTTAAACGAGAGCACCTGCTCAGAACACCCAATAAGGAGACAAGACCATGGCACTGTATATGGACGTTCACTATCACATCGAAGGGCTGACCGCGGAGGCGGTGGAAGGCGCGCATCAGCACGACCTGGCGGTCCAGGAGAAGTACGGCGTCAAGTACCTGAAGTACTGGTTCGACGAGGGCAGCGGCAAGGTGTTCTGCCTCGTCGAGGCCCCCAGCAAAGAGGCCGCCGAAGCGGTGCATCGTGAGGCGCACGGCCTGGTGGCGGACGAGATTACGGAGGTCTGCGAAGGCGCCTGAGCCTTCTCTAGGGAGGTAGTGATGCAGGGTAAAGTGGCTTTGGTGACAGGCGCGACCTCGGGGATTGGCCGCGCCACCGCCGTCGCGTTCGCGCGGCGAGGCGCGCGGGTGGTGGTGTGTGGACGGCGGGAGGCCGAGGGCCGGCAGACCGTGGAGGCCCTCCGCGCCGTGGGTAGCGATGGCTTCTTTATGGCGGTCGATGTCAGCGACGAGGCGGCGGTCGAGGCGCTCGTGGCCGCGACGGTGGAACGCTATGGCCGCCTCGATTATGCCTTCAACAATGCGGGCTACGGGGACGCGCCCGGCCCGCTCCATAGCATCGCGCGCAAGGACTGGGACCGCATGATCGCGGTTCACCTGACGGGCACATGGGCGTGCATGAAGTACGAGTTGCAGCAGATGCTCCCGCAGGGCGGCGGGGTGATTGTCAACATGGCGTCCGTCGCCGGCGTCATCGGCGCGGTGGGTCTGTCATCCTATGTCGCCGTCAAGCACGGCATCATGGGCCTGACCAAGACGGCCGCCGTGGAGTACGCGCCCTTCGGCATCCGCATCAATGTCGTTGGGCCAGGCGGGGTGGTCACCGAGGGCCTAGAAGGTCTGCTCGCCATGCCGGCCGTGGCGGCCCACTTCACCCAGACGCATCCGGTCAACCGCCTGGGGCGGCCCGAGGAAGTGGCGAACGCGGTGGTCTGGCTCTGCTCCGACGAGGCGTCGTTCATGACCGGCGCGGCGATGATGATTGATGGCGGTGTCACCGCCGGGCTTAACCCCTTTGGCCTGGCGGCTGGTTGAAAACAGTCTACTTATGAGAACCATAATCCCCTGAAGGAGGATTCCCGTGAAGCGTGTGCTGTCGCTTGTCTGTGGTCTGTTAGTGACACTGCTCCTGGTGAGCGCGGGGGGGGCGCCGGTCAGTCAGGCCGCGTCTCTCACCACCGATGCGCCCGCCGCCGGCGGGCTGGCGAAGGACCGGCCGCCCGCGTGCCCCATTGAGTGGAAGCCCAATGTGCTGTTGCCCGTCTCGTCGCACTCGGAGTTCTACGATGCGACCACGGGCGCGCCCGGCGCCCTCCAGGTGTTCTATCCCAGCCTGGGGCGGTTTGCTGATACGCCCATCACCTCGCTGCTCGACTGTGGGCAGTATCCCCTGGTCATCTTCCTCCACGGTCACCGCCGGGGCGACCCCAATGTTTACTTGCGCTGGACACGGCTGCCCTCGATGCTGGCCCGCAGTGGCTACATCGTCGTGGTGCCGAAATTGCCCGCCATCGCGCAAGGCGCAAGTCCCTTCGACTCATATGGTGATTACGATCTCGGCCTGGCTCAGTCGGTGTTGACCTGGATGCAAAATGGGTGGGTGTATCATAACGCCGTAGCCCCGTCACCGCGCCCTGCTATCGTCGGCCATTCCTTCGGCGCGATCCTTGGCGCCCGTCTGGCCCCGCAGATTGGAGCCTCGGCCTACGTCAGCCTGAGTGCGGGATGGCGGCAGTTTGATCCCAGGGAACAGGAAACTCTGAGCGCCCTCAACATGCCTAGCCTTTTTGCCTGGGGCAAAGAAAATGATGACTTTGCTCAGCTTGAGAGTGATGTTGACCCCGAGTGGCCCAAGATCAAGACCCTCAAACACAAGTTGGTTTTCGAGGCAGGCACCCACTGGGATTACCTGCTCCAGGCTGAGCTGCCAGGCTCCGATCCAGCCGAGTTTGGACGATGTCAGCTCATCCCAGACCTGGCGGCTGAGTACACGGCGCTCTTCCTGTCGCGCTACGCCCCGCCGGCCGATACCGGTATCGGCGGTTTCATCCCGCCGTCGCTCGTCCCGCCGTTCCCCGCGCGGACCGACCTGCAAGCGGCGCTGGCCGCCGGGCAATTCCAGGGCCTGGATAACCTCCGCAACGCCATGCCTGAGTGCACTCTGACCAGTGAACTTACCGAGCCGACCAACCCGTTTGGCTTGCGGGATGCGACCTGGCCCTGGCTCGATCGGTCCGCCGAATTCTCGACACCGGATGCGGAAGGGTCGCCGTCGCCGGCCGTGATTCCCGGCCTGAACACCTACAACATCGCCTACCGCGACTCGTCCGGCCATCTGCACGAGCTGTATCGTGATGCTTGGGGCACCGGCCGAACGGACCTCACCGCCAACGCCAACGCCCCGAAGGCCACGGGCAACCCCTTCGCCTTCGTGGACACGCTCCGCAACACCGAGATCCTGCTATACCGCGACGACGGCGCCGTCCACAGTCTGTATTGGTCAACCGGGGCCGTAGGCCATGACAATCTCAGCGGTACGGCTCAGGCCCCCGCCGCGGCCGATGACCCGGTCGGTTACTACGATGCCGCCACGGATACGCACCACGTCATCTACCGCTCGAGCAACGACCACCTCCACGAACTGTGGTGGCATGCTGAAGAGCCTGTCCAGTACGGGGGCGACCTCACGGCGTTGGCCGGCGCGCCCACGGCGGCGGGGAAACCCTCGGCCTTCGTTGGCTACGACGGCTTCTACAGCGTCATCTACCGGGGCGGCGACGGCCATATCCACCGTCTGTTCTGGAAGGGAAGCCTTCCCGTCGGCCATGAGGACCTGTCGGGCGTCGCTGGCGCACCCAGCGCCAAGGGCGACCCGGTCGCCTACTACACGCCGCACAACCAGACGCACCAGATTGTCTATCGCGCTCTCGGCTGGCATGTGTGGGAGCTATCCTGGCAAGGCAATACGCCGGTCGTCGGCTCGGACATCATGGCCGGCCTGGATGTGACGCTGCCGGACGATAAACTCGCCGCCTACTACAGCCCTGGCACGAATACCAAGCACGTCATCTTCAACGTCCGCCTGCTCGGCGACGCTTATATACCCTATGAGGTCCGCTGGACGCCTGGAGGTGGGATACGTGCCCGCATCGACCTCGTTCAGGCCTACGGGGCGCCTCTATCCCACGAGTTGCCCGCAGGCTTCGCGGTTGACAGCTCCAATACACGGCATGTGACGTACCGCGGAGGTAGCGACCACATCTACGAGGTTCTCTTGCGGTAACCGGGTAGATGACACGCTCAGCGTCGAGCGATGCCTATAGCGCTGAGACGGCGCCCTCTCCGAGAGGGCGCCGTCTCCCGAAGCTTGAAGATGTTTTTCAGACAACACAGACGAGTTGAGGAGAATGGGCATGTCTATCCCGCGTTTTGTTCGTGTGTTCCTGGTCACCCTATGCCTGCTTGTGGTCGTCGGTCTTGTCGGTTCCCAACCCACCGAGGCCGCTACGCCTACCGTGTGCGCCACCGCGCAATTGCCAGTGGCCTTGGTCGAGGGGCAGCCGGCGAGCTACACCGTCGTCGGCACGCTGTGCGGGAAGCGGCCTTTCATCGGTCGGACGATCCACGTCCTGGTGCCGGGGGCGACGTATAACCGGGGCTACTGGGACTTCAGTCTGCGCCCGGAGCAATACTCCTACGTCAAGGCGATGACCGAGGCGGGTTACGCCACCCTCAGCCTTGACCGTATCGGGATTGGGGCGAGCAGTCACCCGCCAGCGGACCAGGTCAACGTGGACACCAATGCGTTCGTCATCCACCAGGTCGTCCAGGCGCTCCGCGCCGGTCGGGCGCAGCGGGTATTCCCCCGTGTCATCCTCGTCGGCCACTCGCTCGGCTCGGCCATCGCCATCACGGAGGCGTCGCGCTTTCAAGATGTGGACGGTGTCATCGTCAGTGGCTTCCTCCACACGATCACCCCGGCGTTCCAGAATGCGGGCACGGTCCTCTACCCGGCGCAGCAGGATCCGCGCTTCCAGACAAGTAACCTGCCGGCGGGCTACCTGACGAGCCTTCCCGGCGTCAGAGGGCCGATCTTCTACTACGCCCCCACCGCCGAGGCGGACGTCGTTGCGCTGGATGAGGCGACGAAGGAAACGGTGACGTTAGGGGAACTGAATGGGCTGGCGGCCGTCATCCTGACTCCGAGCCTCTCGCAGGCGATTCAGGTGCCGGTGCTGAGCGTCGTAGGCGACAACGACATCTTCTTCTGTGATACGGTTCCCGCCTGTCCGAATGCGCGGACCGAAGCCCAGTTCTTCGCGCCGCAAGCGCAATTCGAACTCCAGGTGGTGCATGACACGGGCCATGACCTGAACCTCCACACCACCGCGCCCACCTGGTTCGCTATCGCCCGTGAGTGGTCCAATCGTCGCTTTGGCCCATGAACGAAGTGTGAGTCGTGCGTAAGGATGAACCGTTCAGAGCTAATACCAATTTGGAGGCAGGTATGAGTGACTTCTTTCGAGGTAAGGTGGCCGTGGTCACAGGCGCCAGCTCGGGGATTGGGCGAGCAACCGCGCTGGCATTCGCCGCCGAAGGCGCCTGCGTCGTCGTCGCCAACCGAAGCGTGGACGAGGGCGAGGCCACAGCTTGCATGATCCAGCAAGCGGGCGGAGACGCGCGCTTCGTCGGGACGGATGTCACGTCTCCCCAAGACGTCGAAGGGCTGATGCGCACAGCCGTAGAGACCTATGGCCGTCTCGATTTCGCCGTCAACAACGCGGGTACGCAGCCCGCCGCCGCCGCGACGGCCGAGCAGACTGAAGAGGATTGGGATCGAATGCTCGGCGTGAACCTGAAGGGGACGTGGCTCGGCATGAAGTACGCACTTCCCCACATGGTGAAGCAAGGCGGTGGTTCGATTGTCAACATCGCCTCGATTGTGGGGCTGGTCGGGCTGCCGTCGTGGCCGGCCCAGTGCGCCAGCAAGCACGGGGTGGTGGGGTTGACGCGGGCCGTGGCCCTGGAACACGCTCGGACAGGCATTCGCGTCAACGCCGTGTGCCCCGGGGTGATTGACACGCCGATGCTTAAGGGGATCACGGGCGGCAGCCAAGAGGTCGAGGCGGCCTTCGCGGCGATGGAGCCAATGGGGCGTCTTGGACGGCCCGAAGAGGTCGCCGCCGCCGTCGTTTGGCTGTGCTCGGACGCGGCCTCCTTTGTGACCGGCCACGCCCTGGCCGTGGATGGTGGGTGGCTGGCGCAGTAGACAGAATCCGCGTTACCCAGTCACGCAGCCGCTCCAGCCTCGGCTGGGTGAGTGCATAAGCCAGTTAGCGTGTTCGAGTGGGCATAGTGCGTCTCACCCGATTGTCGGCTGTCAATCCCCCAGGTGGGGGATGCTTTCTCGCTCGCTCCACCGTATACTGGGCCGCAGCACAGTACGGTGGAGCGTTGTTATGCGTTGGCAATTAGCCGGCTTGTGGAAAAACAGTGATTTTGTGAAGCTGTGGTCGGCACAGGTGGTGTCGCAGTTGGGGTCGCGCATCACGCGCGAGGGGCTGCCCCTGGCGGCGGTGCTCGTGCTCCAGGCCTCGCCCGCCCAGATGGGCCTCCTGACGGCCATCGGCGCGCTGCCCATCCTGCTCATTGGCCTGCTAGCGGGGGTGTGGGTGGACAGGCTGCCGCGCAAGCCGATGATGATCGCGGCGGACCTGGGGCGAGCCGCGCTGCTGGTCACCGTGCCGATCGCGGCGGTGCTTGGCGTGCTGCGCATCGAGCAGTTGTACCTCGTCGCCGCGCTCACGGCGGCCCTGACCGTGTTCTTCAATGTGGCCGACCAGTCGTTCCTGCCCTCGGTAGTACGGCGGGACGAACTGGTGGACGCCAACAGCAAGCTGGCGTCGAGTAGCGCGGTGGCCGAGATGGGTGGGCCGGCCGTGGCGGGCGTGCTGGTCCAGTGGCTCACCGCGCCCATCGCCATCCTGTTCGACGCGCTGTCGTTTGTCGTCTCCGCCGTATTTATCGGCCTGATGCGCACGCCTGACCCAAAGCCAGAGCCGAGTGGCGAGGCGCCGAACCTCAAGCGCGAGGTCATGGAGGGGCTGCGCGTGGTGTGGGGCCAACCCATGCTGCGCAGCCTGGCCCTGGCGGCGAGTGTCTCGACCTTCTTTGGCAACTTTATCGGCGCGTTGTACGGCCTCTACGTCGTGCGCGACCTGGGCCTGTCGCCTGCGACACTGGGCGTGCTGATTAGTCTGGGGGGCGTGGGCGCGTTCGCGGGGTCACTGGTGGCGGGCTGGACCGCGCGGCGCTTCGGCGTCGGCCCGGCGCTGGTCGGCAGCCGCCTGGTCTCCGTCGTCCTGACGCTGCTCATCCCGCTGGCCGCGTCCGCGCCGGCCTGGGCCGTGGCGCTGCTGGCCGTGTCGCAACTGTTGGGCGACTTCGCCTCGATTATCTACTTCATCAACGAGGTCAGCCTGCGCCAGACCCTCGTGCCCGACCATCTGCTCGGCCGCGCCAACGCCAGCATGCAGGTGATGGTCGGCGGGCTGGGGCCGGTAGGCGCCCTGGTCGGCGGGCTGCTGGCCGGCGCGCTCGGCGCCCAGGCCACGCTGTTCATCGCGGCCCTGGGTATCCTGGCCTCGACGGTCTGGCTGGTGGCGTCGCCGGTGCGCGGTATGCGCGAAGCGCCGGTCAGCGTGGCCTTCGCGGAGTAGGACGGAGGAGGGTCCTCCGTCCGCTGTCCTCCGTCGCTCACGGTCCGCTGATGTTATAGCGGAAGTCGGCGTAGACCACGTTGAACGCGCTGAAGTTCGCGCGGCTCAGGCTCACCTGGGGTGAGCCGGCGCACGGGACAAGCCGATAGCCCGACTGGGTCAGCCAGGCCGGCGCGGGCGGTGGGTTGTCCGCAGTAATCTGGACGCTCTGGCCCGCGGCGAGGTTGATGCCCGACAGGACGGCGTTGCCATTGTCGTCCACGACGGCCACTCGCGTCGTGCCGTCGGGGAGGGTGGCGGTGACGGTCGTACCCGTCAGCGGCCAGTCTACGCCGCGATTGAAGAAGCTGTCGCAGCCGTAGTCAATGAAGGCGCGGACGACCACGAGACCGTTGCACACCTGGAGCGGGTTGCGCGGGTCGCACACAAAGGGCGTCGCCGTCGGCGTGGGCGTGAGGGTAGCCGTAGGGGTCGTGGTGGGAGTGGGGGTGCGAGTCGGGGTCGCCGTCGCTGTACTTGTCGCCGTACGGGTGGCTGTGCGGGTGGCCGTGCTCGTCGGCGGGAGGGTGGCCGTCACGGTAGCGGTCGGCGTGAGCGTTGGGGGCACGGGCGACGGCGTCGCGGCGGGCGGGGTGACGGTGCTCACGTCAGGTGTGGTGGTGACCGACGGCGGAGTTGCCACGACCGGGCAGATGAGGCTGGGCTGGCGCGCGCTCTGAGCCACCCAGCCGTAGAGCGGCGCCCCGCCGAAGCTGTAGCCGCACACCGCCTGCTGCGCCTCGACCACGACGTACTGCCCCACAAAGGGCTGGAGCAGCCCCGGCTCGCGTTCCGATAGCTGGACCACCGTGCCGTCGCACAGGGTCAGGGGATAGTAGGAGCAGGCGTCGGCGATGGGCACGAAGGGGCCGAGTTGGCCGAGGAAGGTCTGCGGCGCGGCCGGTGTGGCTGGCGTGGGCGTCGCGGCGACGTTGCCGAAGGCCACGACGGCCCCGCTGCACTGGAAGTCTTTGTCGCCGCACAGCAGCCGCAACTGCACGCTGTACGAGCCGGGGTCGAGGGCGTCGAGGCGCACGTCGAACGACCAGGGGGTCAGGACGGTCTGACAGAGGGCGCCGCAAGAGGTCTCCGTGGCGTAGACGGTGATGCCGCCTGGCACGACTTCGTAGCGCTCGTAGCGCGGGGTGCAACTATCACCCGACACGCCCGACACCCGCAAAATCGCGGCGGATTGGCCCGCCGACGGCGGAACCAGGGCGAAGCGGACGTCGTAGTTATAGATAGCGCCGTTGAACTGGCAGGGCGGGACCGGGGTGGGGGTGGCTGTCACGTCCAGTGCGCTGACCAGCGCGGGGTTGCAGGCCAGGGGTTCGCCCGAGCAGTCCAGAATCAGCCGCACGCTCGTCGGGCCGGGCGGGAGCGCGCCGACGTTGATGTCAACCGACCAGTTGGTGAGCGCCTGACCGCAGATCGCCCCACACGACGGCTCGCGGAAGTAGAGGGTGATGACACCCTGGTCCACTGTATAGCGCACATACTCCGGCATGCAGGTGTCGGTAGAGATCCCCGTGACGCGGACGGTGGTCTGGGCGCCGTCTGGCGAGGTCAGCAGTTGGTAGACCACGTTGTCGTTGTAGGGGCAGGCGCCGGCCTGGGCGGGCGCGGCGGGCCGGGCGGGGGTCGGCGTCTGACCCGCATGGGCCACGCCGACCACAAAACCGAGTACAAGCGCGCTAAACAGCACGCCGCCAAAGAGGTATCGCCACATACTGGTTCTCCCCGCTCGTGTAGATGGGTCCTGGGCTGGCAAGGGCGAGAATTCGCCCTGAAGTGGTCATTGGGTTATACTTATACTACGTTTGAACCGCAGCTCTCGTCACGAGTAGCGCAGCAAGAAGGAGACCACCTGTGATTTCCCTGACTTCCCTCCCCCTGAACTTCGTCTAACCGCGCGAGGGATAGTCCACCTGTCCCTCGCTTACCCCTAAAAGCGAGGGCGTCATGTTTTTAGTTTCCAACCTCTCCAAGCGTTATGCCGATGTGGTCATCCTGGACAAGGTCTCGTTTGTGCTCAACCAGGGTGATCGAGTCGGCCTCGTCGGCCCCAACGGCGCCGGCAAGACAACGCTCCTCCGACTGATGGTAGGCGCGGAACAACCGGATAGCGGCGGCATCACCCGTCAACCGACCGACTTGCGCGTCGGCTACCTGGCGCAGGCGCTCCAGTTCGCGCCCGATGCGACGGTGGGCGACATCCTGGCCGAGGGCGCGGCGCGCTGGCAGGCGGCTCAGGCCGAGATGGACCGGCTGGCCGTCGCCCTGGCTGAGGCTCAGGGTGATACGACAGCACTGCTCGAAGCGTATAGCGGGGCCGTCGCCGAGTTCGAGGCGGCGGGCGGCTATGCCCTGGAAGCACGCATGGACGAAGTCCTGCACCACCTGGGCCTGCGTGACCTGGACCCGACCAGCCCGGTCGCCGTGCTGTCGGGCGGCCAGAAGACGCGGCTGGGGCTGGCGCGGCTGCTGCTGGCCCAGGCCGACGTGCTGCTCCTGGACGAGCCGACCAACCACCTGGACATCGAGGCCCTGGAGTGGCTCGAAGGTTTCGTGGCCGACTACCCTGGCGCCGTCCTAATCGTGTCCCACGACCGCGCCTTTCTCGACAACACGGTGACGCGCATCCTGGAGTTGAGCGAGGCGACGCACACCGTCAAGGAGTACGTGGGGGCTTACTCGGACTACGCGGCCGAGAAGGCGGCCGAGCGCGAGCGCCAGTGGGAGCAGTACCGCGACCAGGAAGCGTACGTCGGTCGCCTTGAAGCCGACATCCACCGCACCAAGATGCACGCGCTGTCGGTTGAACTGACCACGACCTCGCGCCAGCCGGGCGTGCGGCGCTACGCCAAGAAGGTCGCCAAGAAGGCCAAGTCGCGCGAGAAGAAGCTCGAGCGCTACCTGGACTCTGACGAGCGGGTGGATAAGCCGACGCGGGCCTGGGACCTCAAGCTGGACTTCCTGACCATCCCCCCTAGCGGTACGAACGTCGCCGTCCTGGAGGGGGTGGGCCACCGCTACCCGGGCGGCCCCTGGCTGTTCCGTGACGTGAGCTTCACCCTGCGTTCGGGCGAGCGGGCCGTCCTGCTGGGGCCGAACGGCACCGGCAAGTCAACGCTGCTGCGCCTGCTGGTGGGTGAACTGACGCCCACGGAGGGCCGCGTGCGGCTGGGTAGCAACGTCCACGTCGGCTACTTCGCCCAGGAGGGCGAGACGCTTGACCCGACGCTGACGCCGCTGGACGTGGTGCGGCGGGCGGCATCGGTCGGCGAGACCGAGGCCCGCAGCTTCCTGCACCTGTTCCTGTTCGCCGGTGACGAGGTGTTCGTGCCCATCGGCAACCTGAGCTACGGCGAGCGGGCGCGGCTCCAGTTGGCGCAACTGGTCCTGGGTGGGGCCAACTTCCTCATCCTGGACGAGCCGCTGAACCACCTGGACATCCCGGCCCGCGAGAAGTTCGAGGCCGCCGTGAGCAGCTTCCCCGGCACGGTCCTGGTGGTGACCCACGACCGCGCCTTCATCGAGCGTTTCGCGGGCCACGGCGAGAAGACAAGTGTGCTGGAGTTGAGCGCGCCGGCCGAGGGCGAGGCGCCCACGTTGCACGAATCCAGGCGGTGGTTATAATTGGCCGGGAAAGGACGCCTTATGAGTATTGCCTCCCCCACCAAGCTCAAAGCCAAAGCCGACATTGACTATCCCGACTCGGATGGGAAGCCTATGGGCGAAACCGATGTCCACGTTCAGGAGCTGATGAACCTCCTTCAGACGCTCCAGATCCGCTATCGTGACGTCCAGGACGTGCATGTCGCGGGCAACTCGTTTATCTACTACGAGGAGGGCCACCGCCGCGCTCGGTTCTCGCCTGACGTTTATGTCGTCTTCGGCGTCCCCAAGCGGCTGCGCCGCGTCTACAAGCTGTGGGAGGAGGGCCAGCCCCCCGCCGCCGTCTTCGAGTTCACATCGCGCGGCACGGCGCTCGAGGACCGGGGCAACAAGAAGGCGCTGTGCGAGAACCTGGGGGTGCGGGAGTACTTCCTGTGCGACCCGCTGGCCGAGTACCTGCGCCCGCCCCTCCAGGGCTTCCGCCTGGAAGCGGGTTGGTATCGGCCCATCGAGTCGGACGAGCAGGGTCGCCTGGTCAGCGCGGCCTTGGGCGTCACCCTCCAATTGGAGCACGCCCAACTCGTCCTGACCGACGCGGCGACCGGCCAGCGTCTGCTCCGTCCCCTCGAAGCCGACCAGGCGCTGCGACAGGCCGAGGCGCGCGCGGCGGAGGCCGAGGCCGAACTGGCGCGCCTGCGTGACGAGTTGGCCCGGCTGCGCGGGGCGAACGAGGGGTAGCTTTGCCGACGAGAAAAATGAACTTAGACCTGGCAGGTTTCTAAAACCTGTCAGGTCTGTATTGTGATCAGGAGACTCAATGGTGAGCCAACGTAAATATGCCATTGGCGTGGACTTCGGCACGGAGTCGGGCCGCGCCGTCCTGGTGGATGTGACGAACGGCGAAGAGATCGCCACCGCCATCTACACCTACGCCAACGGCGTCATTGACGAGTATCTGCCAGGGACCAACATCCGCCTGGAGCCGGACTGGGCGCTCCAGGACCCCAACGACTACCTCGACGTGTTCAAGCAGGCGGTTCCGGCCGTTCTGCGAGAGAGCGGCGTCGCCCCCGACGATGTCATTGGCCTGGGGATTGACTTCACCGCCTGCACCATGCTGCCCACCACGGCCGATGGCACGCCCCTATGTTTTCTGCCACAGTGGCGCGACCATCCCCATGCCTGGGTCAAGCTCTGGAAGCACCACGCGGCCCAGCCCGAAGCCAACAAGCTCAACCAGGTCGCCCGCGACCTGGGCTACACCTTCCTGGACCGCTACGGCGGCAAAATCTCTTCCGAGTGGTTCTTCCCCAAGGCCTGGCAGATTCTCGATGAAGATCCGGCTGTCTACGCCGCCGCCGACCGACTGATCGAGGCGGCCGACTGGGTCGTCTGGCAGTTGACCGGCGTGGAGACGCGCAACGAGTGTACGGCCGGCTACAAGGCCATCTGGTCCAAGACTGAGGGGTTCCCGCCCAACGAGTTCTTTCGAGCGCTGGACCCACGGCTGGAGCACATCGTAGACGAGAAGATGCGCCGCGACCTATCGCCACTGGGCGCGAAGGCGGGCGGGCTGACCGAGGAGGCGGCGCGCTGGACCGGCTTGCGGCCGGGCACGGCGGTCGCCGTCGCCAACGTGGACGCCCACGTCGCGGTGCCCGCCACGACCGTCCAGGAGCCGGGGCGCATGGTCATCATCATGGGCACGTCCAACTGCCACATGGTGCTGGGAGCGGAGGAACGGGCCGTGCCCGGCATTTGCGGCGTCGTCCAGGATGGCATCCTGCCCGGCTTCCCGGGCTACGAAGCGGGGCAGTCCTGTGTGGGCGACAGCTTCGCCTGGTTCGTGGAGAACGGTGTGCCCGCTGAGTACACCC
>CAZFUK010000094.1:0-12694 GCA_964522005.1 uncultured Anaerolineales bacterium
AGTGATTTTCATGGCTTCCTCAATGCGGCGTCTCGCCGGGCAGCAGCACCAGCGAACGGTCAATGTTGGCGACGGAGGAGCGGCCCAGTTGGGCCAGCGCGTTGTCAATCTCGGTCCGCAGCAGTTCCAGCACCTGGCGCACGCCGGCCTCACCGCCCACGGCCAGCCCCCAGACGTAGGGCCGGCCAATCATGGCGGCCTTCGCGCCCAGCGCCAAGGCCTTGAGCACGTCGGTCCCGCGCCGGATGCCGCCGTCCACCAGCACCTCGAGGCGTCCGCCGACGGCTTCCGCGATGGCGGGCAGGACTTCGATGGTCGCGCAGGTGGTGTCAATCTGCCGCGCGCCGTGGTTGGAGACGATGATGGCGTCCACCCCATGTTCGACGGCCAGCAGGGCGTCGTCCACGGTCATCATGCCCTTGAGCAGGATGGGCAGACGGGTCAGGGCGCGAAGCCACGCCAGGTCGGCCCAGGTCAGGTTGAGGGTGCGCAGGCTGGAGAGGAAGGCCGGGTAGCCGCTCAGGTCGTCGCGCAGCAGGTCGTCGCGCATGCCGACGCCGACCAGGTTGCGCACCTCGACGCCCGGCGGCAGGGTGAACTGGTTGCGCAGGTTGCGCCAGCGCCTGGAAGCGTAGCTGCCGTCCACCGTGATGACGAGCGCCTGGCAGCCGGCGTCCTCGGCGCGGCGGATGATACGCTCGGTGACGGGGCGGCTGTCATAGGCGTAGAGTTGGAACCAGATGGGGCCGGGTGAGACGGCGGTGATCTCCTCGATGCCGTAGTGGGCCGCGCAGCCGAAGGTGGCGATGGTACCGGCAGCGTGGGCAGCCTGCGCCGTCGCCAACTCCGCATCGGGGTGGGCCATCTTCTGGTGGCCGGTCGGCGAGAGCAGCAGGGGCATGGAGACCGTGTGGCCGAGGACGGTTGTGGTCAGGTCGCGCTGCCCCACGTCCACCATGACGCGTGGGCGCAGGCGGATGCGCTGGAAGGCGGCGCGGTTCTCGCCCAGCGTCACCTCGTCCTCGACGCCACCGGCGAAGTAGTCAAAGGCGGGTTTGGGAATCAGACTCTGCGCCAGCGGTTCAAAGTCGTCCAGGCAAACCATCGTGGCCTTCTCCCGTGGTCGAATGTCGACATGAGTATAACAGACAAAGACCCCGGCGTCAACCCTCAGCGCCAGTCAAACAGGACGCCGATCATGGATTTCTCGCGGTGGTAGGCCATCTCGTAGGCGTCCACCATGTGGTCGGGGCGCAGGCGGTGGGTGACGAGGCGGGCGGGCTGGAGGCTGCCGTCCTGCATGAGGGACAGCAGGTACTCGCAGCCGCGCGCCACGCTGAAGCGCGGGTCCGCGCCAGGGAAGGGGTAGGGCGCGACGCCGGCCACGGCGATGATGGTCAGCGCCTTGCCGTAGAACCACTCCAGTTCCAGGGGGTTGAAGTCGAGGGCGGCCTCGCCGCGTCCGGGCAGGCTCAGCACCGCGACGCGGCCGCCGGCGCGCACTACCTCCATCGAAGTGCGGTAGGCGGGCCACGGGTTGGCCGCCAGGATGACCAGGTCCGCGCCGACGCCGAGGGTGAACGCGGAGACTTGCTCGGCCAGGGTCGGGTCATTGCTCGGCAGGGCCAGGTGCGCGCCAATGGACCTCGCCACTTCGAGGCGCGACGGCGCGTTGCCCAGGGCGATCACCCGCCCGCCCATGACCCGCGCCAACTCGACGCTCGCCAGGCCGAGGATACCCAGGCCGACGACGGCGACGTTCTCGCCCGGCTCGTACTGGCCGCGGCGCAGCGAGTGGAAGCCCAGGTGATACAGGTAGGTAAAGGCGGCGTCTTCGGGCGGGACGCCGTCGGGCACTCGCACAATCATCTCGGAGTCGCGCGCCAGGTAGGCCGACTGGTGCGGCTTGAGGGCGAAGACGCGGTCGCCCGGCTTGAAGCGCGTGACACTTGAGCCGACGCCACGCACGACACCGACGTTGCTGTAGCCGACCCAGCGCGGGTAGTCCGGCGCGCCCGGCACGCGCTGCGCCCCTTCGTAGTTGCCCCGGTCGGTGCCGGTCGAGAGGGCGGAGACTTCGGTTTCGACCCACACCTGGTCAGGCGCCAGGGTCTCGGTGGGCAGGTCGGCGGTTTCCAGGCGCAGGTCACGCGGGCCGCGCAGCATCGCCACTTGTATCTGCATGGGGAGCCTCCTCGAAGGTGTACTCAAGCTCGGTGTCGAAACGCAGCGTCCAGCGTTCGACGCCACGCTGGGTCTGGACATGGCACTCCAGGCTGCCGTCGGCCAGGTCGCCCTGCCAGACCACGCTCAGAACGTCGGGAGCGGCATGAGCGTCGAACTCACCGCCTGACCTAACCCCCCGCCCCCCTTCCCTACCAAGGAAGGGGGAGTCGTAGGGGCGAGGTGACCTCGCCCCTACCCCCCTCCCTGGCGAGGGGAGGGGCTGGGGGAGGGGTTGGAAGAGGGCGACAAAGGCGGTCGCCTGGGCATGGCGGCGGCGGAGCAGCAGCGCCTGGCGTTCGGTGGGCGGGTAGCCGGGCACGAGGCCGGTAATGACGGTCCCGCCCGGCTCGTGTTTGGCCCACACCCGCAGCGTCACGCCCTCCGCCTGCCACGTCGCGGTGTAGGGCGCGGTCGGGGCGTAGGCGGCGGGGTCGGCGATGTGCTGGTAGCCGTCGCTGTCGCCCAAGACCCTCACCCCTGCCCTCTCCCCCGGGGAGAGGGGGATAAGCTCTTCTTTTCCAAGGGGTTCGAAGAAGGACAGGGGCGTCCCCTCTCCCTCTGGGAGAGGGTTAGGGTGAGGGTCTGAGGGGATTAGGTGCGCCATCTCTAGCCCCCCCACATTGCGGTAGACCCAATCTATCTGGCGCGGCGCGGGGCATTCAACGACAACGACATCCAGCCAGTAGCCCTCGCGGACGAGCAGGGCGCGGCGCACGCCTACGCCGGTGTATGGCCCCTCGCCTTCCCAGGCAACGCGGGCGGCGGCGACCTGGACCGGGCCGTCGGGCTGGAAGCGGACCAGTTCGCCGACCGCTTCGGGCTGACTCTGGCCCTCGAGTACGACCGTGTTGTGGCTGAGGGTCTGGCGGTACCACGAGGTAAACAGGTCCAGGCCGTAGCCCGGCGTGCCCAGGTCAGGCGACAGGCGCCGGCCGTGGGCGAGGACCGCGACGGCCAGCTTGTCGGGGTGACCGTGGCCGCCGCCGTGCGGGCCGTACTTCAGCAGCAGGTGCAGGCTCGGCGTGCGGAGGACGGCCAGGCCGGAGGAGGGCAGGAGGACGGAAGACGGAGGATGGAGGACGGAAGACGAAGCCAGAGGCAGGGGGTCGAGGCCGAAGAGGAGGGCGTCGAGGCTGTCGCGTTGGCTCTGGGCGTAGGCGCGGCTCAGGACGGCGGCGAAGTCCGGGTCGCCGGTCCAGGCCAGGCCCAACTCGTAGAAGGCCGGGCCGGGCGGGACGCCGTGGCACACGTCTGCCAGCAGGTGCGTGAAGTACCAGCAGTCGTTGGGCGCGGGCAGCGACAGGTCGGGGTAGGCGCACCGCAGCGGGGCGTGGAGCATGGCGGCCAGGACGGGCCGGCCGCGCAACTCGGGCAGCGCTTTAGCGAGGCTCAATAGGGGGTAGAGGGCGTAGAAGTGGTAGCTCATCGAGCCTTCCCACCACAGCCCATCGGCCAGCACACCCTCCCGCGTCTGCGTCTCGAAGCCCATCGGCCCGCGCACGGCGAAGTCCACCAGGCTCTCGCGGCCCAGCAGCCGGCCGACGGTCCCGATGGCGGCGTTGTGCCAGCAGGCGAAGTTGTGGACGATGCCGATATGATGCCGCACCAGGTGTTCGGCGGCGGGCAGCAGCAGCCGGCCGGCCACGTCGGCGGCCAAGGCGGCGCCCAGGTCGTCGCGGACCAGGTCATACGCCCAGGCCAGCGGCAGCAGCCAGACGGCCTCGTCGAGGGTGGTGTAGGTGGCGACGCCGGGGTTGGGTCCACGGGGTGGGAAGGCTGCGTAGTGGGGATAGCGGGCCGCGTAGCCGCCCAGGATATCGGCCAGGGCGGCCAGGGCGCGGGGGTCGCCGTCCAGCCGCCAGACCAGCGCCAGGCGCAGCGACGCCTCGGACAGGCGGTGGTTGACGAACCAGCGGCGGGCCTCATCCAGGCGCTCGCCGTGGAACTCCTGGCCGTCCACCGGGCAGCGGTGGCGGCTGGGGTCCGCTAGGTTGAACTCCAACTCGACGCCGTGCTGCGGGCAAAAGTAGTCGTGGTAGTAGCCGGCCGGGGCGTCGGGCGGGGCCATCGGCTGCCGGAGGTAGTCGGCGGCGTCGGCGCGCAGGCGAGCCAGGGCGGCGGCGAACTCGGCGCGCTCGGCGCGGCGGCGCACGGCCGTCCACTCATCGGGCTGAAACAGGCGCATAGGCATGGCTTACCCGCCTAGCTGATAGGCGGCCAGGGTCTGGCGGGCGATGCCGTCCCAGCCGAGGGACTGGGCGCGGGCCAGGCCGGCGCGCCCCAACGCCGCCGTGTCGCGGCCGCGAATGACCCGCATGGCCTGGAACAGCGCGTCGGGGGCGGCGGGGTCGTAGAGGATGCCCACCGTCTCGTCCACCAGTTCGGGCAGGCAGCCGATGGCGGGAACGACGACCGGCACGCCAAAGCCCAGGGCGGTGATGGTCGAGCCGGAGGTCAGGACGTTGAGGAAGGGCAGCACGGCAACATCGGCGGCCCCAAAGTAGACCTGGAACTCCTCGTTGGCGAAGAAGCGCGACGGGCACACGACCACGCGCGGGTCGGCCTGACGCGCCTCGTCCACCAGCCCGTCCCCGTACTCCGAGTAGACCTTGGCGGCCAGCAGCAGCGTCAGGTCGTCGCCCGGCAGGCGGCGGAAGGCATCCAGCACGCCCTCGATGCCCTTATAGCGGCGCACGTTGCCAAAGAACAGGAGGACAAACTGGTTCGGCCCGATACCCAGGCGACCGCGCGCCTCCGCCCGCGACAGGGTGGCCGGGTACGGCTCGATGAAGTGGCCGTGGGGGATGACCAGGACACCCCCTTCGCGGTGGAAGTGCTCCCGCACCAGGCGACGGCCGTGCTGGCAGTGGGCGATGACCGCCGTCGCCAGGGCGCACAGGCTCGTCTGCACCAGGCGGTCTAGTTCGGGGTGGGCGCTCTCGTGGGGGTAGAGGTTGTGGACGGTCCACACCACGCGGTAGCCCAACTGCCGCGCCAGGGCCAGGTTGGCGATCAGGTCACTGGCGCGGCGGACCGCCTCGGCCGGGTCGTCGGACTGATACAGGCCGTTGGGCCAGTTGAGGTGGAGGACGTCCACCTGACCCTGGTGGGCGCGGAGCCAGTCGGGCGTCAGGTCCTCGGCGTAGCCGGGGATCATCTCGACGCCGAGCGGCGCGAGGGCGCGGGCCAGCAACCCGCCGTAGGGGTTGGCCCGCGTCAGCGACAGCCCCGCTGCCTCCCAGTAGAACACGACGCGCATCAATCCTCAATCCTTATTCTTGCGCCTGTACGAGCCGATTGGTACGCCGCCTCGATGACCCGCAGCCCCGCCAGGCCGTCCTCGCCGGGGACGGGCATGGGCGCGCCGGCCGCGACTGCCTGACCGAGCGCGCTCAGCAGGGCGACGTGGGTACGCGGCCCGCCCACGGGTATCTCGAACACCCTCTCGCCCGCCTCGGTCCAGACGCGCGTGACGCCCGACGAGTCTTTGGTGTTGATGGGCGCGGCGTGGATGGAGCCGAGCGTTCCCCAAATCTCAACCCTGTTCTCATGCTGCGGGTCGAAGTTGGCGGTACTCCAGTGCGTCGTAATGACGGCCTGCGCGCCGTTCGCCAGCCGCAGCAGCAGGGTGGCCGTATCCTCAACAGGCGAGTCCGACGCCAGGGTGTCCACCAGCGCGCTGGTCTCGACGGCGGGGCCGACCAGGAAGCGGACCAGGTCAATGCAGTGCGGCGCGAGGTCAAGCAGAGGGCCGCCCCCGCCGATGCCCGGGTCGTGACGCCAGGCGCCAGGCGTGGGTGGGTAACGGTCGGAGAAGGCCACGCGCACGGCGGTGACCTGGCCGACCACGCCGTCGGCGACTAGTTGGCGAATCTGCTGGTGGCGGGCGTTGTAGCGCTGGTAGTAGCACACCATGAGCGGGACGCCGTGGCGCTGGCACACATCCACAATGGCCCGCGCCTCGTCGGCCGTGCGCGCCAGCGGCTTCTCGCACAGAATGGTCTTGCCCGCTTGAGCCGCCTGCGCGACGTTGTCCAGGTGGGCGACGGGCGGCGTGGCGATGTAGACGGCATTGACCGCCGCGTCGGCCAGCAGGTCCTCGACGCGGTGGTAGGCGCGGGGCACGCCGTGCCGGGCGGCGAAGGCGTCGGCCTCGGCGGCGTCACGGCGCATGACGGCCGCCAGTTCGTGACCGGGCGTCTCGCGCATGGCCGAGACCATCTGCCGCTCGGCGATCTGCCCCGCGCCGATGATACCCCAGGTGAGGGTCATGGGGGTCTCCAGTCGTCGGTAGTCAGTCGTCAGTAGACAGTCGTCGGTAGTCGGTAGTCAGTAGTCGGCAGCCAGCCGTGGCGTTTAGGCCACGGGGGCACTGCGCCAGACGGCGCGGCTTACGCTGTCTGACTACCGACTACCGACGACTGTCCTCTCTTAGAGGGGCTTGGCCCGCCACACCAGGTGGAGCAGGTTGCCGTCGGGGTCGGTAAAGAAGACCAGCTTCGAGCCGCCGAAGCTCTCCCGCACCGGCCCGGCGTAGGTGATGCCCCTGGCCTTGAGCGCCTGGTACGTCGCCTCAAAGTCGTCTACGGCCAGGGCGATGTGGCGCAAGCCCGCGTCGTCCATGACGTTGTCGGGACGCGGCTTGGCATTGGCGGGCAGAATCTCAAACATCCCGCCGCCCGGCAGCTTCACGAAATAAGTCCGGTTCTCTTCCGACGCCAGCGCCATCTCGAAGCCCAGGGTGTCGCAGTACCACTGGGCGAGCGCCTTGGAGTCGGCGCTAAAGATGGCGATGTGTTCAATGGCGTGAATCATAGCTCGATTTCCTCCAGGTGTACCTCGCGCCTCTCGCGGAGAGCGCGGTCAATGGCCGCCGCCACACGAATCGCCGCCAGCCCGTCACGCCCGGTCACGACCGGCGCCCACAGCCCGCGCACGACGCCCGCGAAGTGCCGCACCAGCGAGCGGAAGGCGCCCTCGGTCTGGCCGTGAAAGACGGGTGAGTAGGCGTTGTCGGGATACTCCACACCACTCGGGCGGTAGATCGCCAGCCCGTGCTCGTAGCCCAGCACCTCGACCGCGCCCTGCGTGCCGTAGACGGTGAATAGTTCGCCGTGGGGTCGTCCGCCGCGCGGCGGTGTTCCCCAGGTGTTCTCGATGCGGGCGACCACCCCGTTGGCGAAGGTCAGCGTGGCCGTGATGTAGTCGTTGGCCGAACTGGCCCCGGCCCGCGACTCGGCCCGCACGCTGACGGCCGGCTGGCCGACCGTCCACAGGGTCATGTCAATGTCGTGGGGCATCAGCCAGTAGGGCAGCGGGAACTTGCCCACCACGCGGTCGGCAGCGGGCGGCGTCGCGTTGCGGCGGGCGTGGATGTGGAGAATGTCGCCGATGTCGCCCCGCGCCACGGTCTGGCGCATGATGGCATAGCGCGGGTTAAAACGCAAGCTGTGGCAGACCAGCAGATGACGCCCGGCCCGCTCGGCGGCCTCGACCATCGCCGCCGCGTCCTTCGGCGCGGTCGCCATGGGCTTCTCGCCCAGGACGTGCTTGCCCGCGCCCAGCGCCGTCAGGATCGGGTCCAGGTGCTCCCACTCCGAGGTGCAGACGATGACCGCCTCGATGTCCGGGTGGTCGCGCAGCATGTCGGCGTAGCGGCGGTTCGGGTAGCCGGGCACGCCGTGGGCGTCGGCCAGGGCGCCGGTGGACGCCTCGCTCTCGCCGCACAGGGCCACCAGTCGCGTCAGGGCCAGGTCGTCCAGCAACTGGGCGTAGAGCCGACCCATGCGGCCCGGCCCGATGATGGCGATGGGTACGGGGGTGACGGCTGTTTTCATAGGCCCGCCTCGACCGCCACCGGCACGCCGTCCTGCTCCGCCGAGCGCGTGATCGCGTCCAGAATGGCGATGACCTCTACGGTGTACTCGATGGGGCAGGCGGCCTGACCGGTCTCGGCCATGTCCAGGATGCGGCCCAGGGTGGCGGTGTAGTAGCCGCTGTGGTCGGTAATCTCGGTCTGGCCCCAGCCGTCGGCCGCGTACACCGTCGCCTGGTAGACGGCCGGCCCTCGCCGCAGCAGGTTGACCACGCCCCGCCGCTCGTCGGCGTAGTCAATCACGACGACGTCACAGGCGGGCGTGCGGTGGGTCGTGAGGCTCGTCGCCCCTGGCCCAATCAGCGTGTGCAGCATCTCGACGGCGTGGACGCCATAAAAGAAGGGGTGGCTGGCGCGGGGGTTGGGGAACGCGCCGGCGGCTGGCCCGACCGTCTGGACCAGGCTCGGCCGGCCCCAGCCCTGCGCCTCCCTTAGGAGCGTTTGCACTTCGGCGGCGTAGCGGAGCGACGAGCACGACATGAGGGGCACGCCGCGCTCGGCGGATAGGCGGGCCAGCGCGAGGGCGTCAGCCAGGCTGTTGGTAAAGGGCTTGTCCACAAAGGTCGGTTTCCCGGCTGCCAGGGCCAGCCGCGCCGGGGCGACATGGTCATCACCGTAGCGGTTGTTGATGCTGACCAGGTCCACCCCCTCCAGCACGTCGGCCGGGTCGCTGACCACCTGGGGGATGCGGCAGGCATCGGCCTTCTGGCGGGCCTCGGCCGGGTCCGCCCCCCACAGCTTGACGACCTGGGCGCGGCCATAGAAGGGTCCATCGGGCAAGTTCATCAGGCGGGCGTATAGCTCGGTATGGCTGCTATCCGCGCCAATCATCCCGACTCGCAACATAGGTGTCTCCTGTTACGGGCGCGGTGACCGCGCCCCTACCGTTTCCCCTCCCTTGATAGGGTAAGGGTAGGGGCTGGGTTTCCCAGCCCTGGGCGAGGGTACCTCGCCCCTACCGCTCCCCCTCCCTGCTAGAGGGGGGGCAGGGGGGTGGGTTCTTCCCAACGCAACGCAAACAGACGGGCGGCGTGAAGTCGGAAGCGCAGCCGAATGGGTCGGCCGGCCAGAGGGAGCGTGTCGGCCCCGACCCACTCGACCGGCGCGGCCACATCGCTCGTGGTGAGCGGACGGCAGCGGTTGGCCTCGAAGCCGGGGAGCGGTTGGCCCCCCTCGTCCAGGACCTCGACCGTCACCGCGCCGTCCTGCGCGTCGGCGTTGACCAGCAGCCGCCCGCCTGGACAGACGAAGGGGTGCGTCGTCAGGCGGCCTTGGGTGTCGGTTGCCCAGGCGGCGAAGCCGTCACGGCGCAGGCTGGCGAAGCCAATGGCCGAGTCCCAGGTCTGGGCGTGGCTGTGGTGGATGATGGGGAAGCCGCCATACAGGAAGCGCAGCTCGCGGTCGAGGACGATGGGGTCCACCGGCCCCAGCACCATACCCGAGTCCCAGGCGTCGGGCGGGCCGGCGGCGATAAACGGCTCGCGCCAGGGCCGCCGCCACGTCAGGCCATCCTGGCTGAAGGCCAACTGCTGGTGGAAGCGGCCGCTCTCGTCGTGCATGGTCAGCACGCCCAGGTAGTAGCCGCCGTACAGGAACACGAACATATACTGGATGTTGGCCGTTGGGTCGTCCCGCTCGTCGGCCTGGACAATGACCCGCTCGCCTGACCAGTGGATAAAGTCGTCGCTGCTGGCCCAGCAGATGACGCGCTTCGAGGTCCACGCGCCGCTGAGCATGCCGCCCCCGCCGTCGTCAAACGACAGGCGCTCGGCCGCCAGGGTAAACTCGGCGTCCTCCACCGTCGCGCCCCCGCCGGGCTGGAAGGTCACCAGCGGCCCACGGAAGTGGGTCACGCCGTCGCGGGTGTCGGTGTGGTAGAACGGCAGGTAGGCGCGGAACGGCTGGGGCGCGCGCTGGCCGTCCACGCGGAGGCCAGTCACCTCCCACAGCTTGTAGTAGGCCACAAACGTGGCGCGCGCCGGGTCCCACATGGTATGGATGATGTCCGAGGGCACGCGCCACACCGGGTTGGCGGGGTACTCGGTCCAGTGGAGGCCGTCGGGCGAGAACGAAGCGAACTCGCCGTCGTAGGTGAAGCGGATGGCGCGGTAGCGTTGCTCGGGCGGACAGTCCGGGCGCGGGTCGCGCTCCAGGCAGCGCAACGCCTTGTGCGGGTGCGGGCCGCCGGGCAGCATGTTGCGGGCGGGCTGGCCCGCGAAAGTTTCCAGGCCCAGGTCGGGCTTCTCCCAGTGGAGGCCGTCGCGGGAGACGGCATAGCCCCAGCGATAGTGGTTATCCGCGCGGCGGAAGGCGGCATACCACAGGCGGTACTCGCCCGTGTCCGGGTCCACCAGCAGCCGGTTGCCCCACAGGTACGGCCCCTCGCCCTCCCACGCTTCCGTCTTGACGAGGATGGGGTTGCCGGGGTACTTGACCGGCGGGTAGAACTGCTGACGCAGCCCCTCGACCTCCGCGACCCACAGGTCATCGAGCAACAGGACCGTGTCGTGGCCCGGTGTGAGCATGGCTTAGTCCTCGACCTGGCGCAGCAGGAACTCGCCGCCCCGCCGATGCCACTCGTCGCCCAGCGTGTGGTCCAGGTCGGGGGTACAGAAAAACTCGACGCCGTCCGCCGCCAGCCCGCGCTCGCGGTTGGCGTCGTACAGCGCCAGGTAGAGGCGGCAGCAGGCGGCTGTGCTCACCCGCTCGTCCTGGTGGCCGATGGCAATATGCACGGGCCGGCCGGCGAGCTGGTCCACGTAGCGCGTCAGCCGCAGGTCGGCCACGTCCTGGCGGTCCCCGTCGGCGGCGAACTCGCGCAACACCCGCCAGGTGGTGACCGGCGCGTGGGCTGCGCCCGCCTTGACCCGGCGGTCGGCGGCCATCAGCCGCAGCGCCATGTAGCCGCCCCGCGACGTGCCGTCCACGACGATGCGGCCTTCACTGGCCAGCCCGCGCGCCAGGCAGAGGTCAATCAGGGCCTGGCCCTCCTCGACCAGCCGAGCGAAGGGGTCGCGGCCGGCGACAAAGGCGTTGCGGAAGCCGACAATGCCCTCGCCGTCGGCGTCCGCCCGCTCGCCGTGGTGGGGCAGGTCCAGGCTGACGGCGCGGTGGCCGTGGGCCAGGAACAACTCCGTCCCCATGGCGTAGGGATGGACCGTCTGAGAGGTGACGCGGTCGGAGGCCAGGCTGATGAGCAGCGCGGGCCGCCGCGCCAGCCGATCCGGAGGCGGCGCGGCCAGCCGCGCTATCACCCGCCGGCCGCCCACCTGGACCGGAAATTCCTCGACGAGAGGCGTAAATGTTTGGCTCATCTATAAGTCCACCCGCCGCCCGCTGCGACACGACTCGTAGGCGGCGTCCACGATTTCCAGGAAGCGCAGGCCGTCCTCGCCGCTGACCGACGGCTGCCTGCCCTCGCGCACGGCCCGCACGAAGGCGGCGACAAACTGGTAGCCCCACTCGTCGGCGTAGACCGGCCGCCGCGCCAGGTCCAGGCGGAACGTCCGCAGCGGCGCGCTCCGCCACGCGGGACTCGCGCTAACCACCGTGACCTCGGCCTCGCCGGTGGGCCGCCACGTCATCGTTCCCTCCGTCCCGCGCATAATCACGCTGGCGTCGTCACGCGGGCCGACCAGGGGCAGCAGGTAGCCCATGTGCAGGCTGGCGTGCAGTCCGCCTCGGAACTGCATGGCGACGGTGGACACGTCCTCCAGGTCGTCCTGGATGCCCACGCCTGTGCGGCTGCACAGGGCGATGACCGACTGGACCTCGTCCCCCGCCAGGTAGCGCATGAGGGTAATCCAGTGGCCGCCCTCCATGTGGAGCATGCCGCCGCCCTCTGTGGCGCGGCGGTAGAGCCACTGCCCCGGGTCGCGGTGGCCCGGCGCGACCTTGAGCGTCACATGGCGCACTTCCAGGTCCACCGGCCGCCCAATGACCCCCTCGTCCAGCAGGCGGCGCATGAGCTGGGCGACCGGGTGGGCCACCCAGGGGTAGCCGACCTGGACCTGGACGCCGGCCTGGCGGGCGGCCGCGACCACGGGCCGCATCTCGTCGGCGGTACGGGCGGCCTGCTTCTCGATAAACAGGTGCTTGCCCGCCTCGACCAGCCGTCGGGCGGCAGCGTTCGCCTCATGGGGCGGTAGCATGACCACCGCCGCGTCGAAGCTCTCACGGGCCAGCAGGTCGTCCAGCGACGTGTAGAGCCGCGCCGCCGGGTCAGCCTGGCCCAACGCCTCTAGCGCGGCGGCCTGGTCGGCCGCCCACTCGCAATAAGCGACGATCTCCACCTCGGGCACGGCTTTAAACGACTTGATCAGCCCGTGGCCCCGCTCCGGCTCTAGCGTCCCCGCGTGGATACGCAGCCCGACGATGGCGACGCGCAGCGGACGCGCGAGGTCAGTCATGCTAACTCCACCCGCCGACCCGTGCGGGCCGACTCGTAGGCGGCGTCCAGGCCGGACTCGCCGTCGCTGACCCCGGCGATCCGGGTTTCCAGCGCGGCGAAAGACCGGGTGGCCGACTCGGCTCGACCCAGCGCGTCGTCGCGGGCTGCGCCGAGGCGTTCGATCTCGGCACCGGCCGCTTCGG
>CAZFUK010000095.1:0-12670 GCA_964522005.1 uncultured Anaerolineales bacterium
CTACCTCTGGCGCGTGGGGATGGCAGCGATTGAGTTGCACGGCCACCAACCGCTGACCTTGGAAGCGTAGGCGACCGGGCAAGCGTAAGACATCCTCGGTTAGACGGAGCGGTCCGAAGTGGGCGAAGGCGTTCGTCGGCCCCATCCACTGCGCGGTCCAGCTTAAGAGATTATGGGCCACATCTGTCAAGAGGATCAAGGCTTCTTGGGCTGCGACCTGCTTCTTGCGCCGCCGTTCGAGCTTGAGACCGGTCTTGTCGGCCTGGAACTCGGTTTCGCATGCGCCGCGTTGGTCGTAGTGAGCCATGACGTCGGCCAGCGACCAGTCCAGGATGGAGCAGATGAGGGTGGCGTACTTGACCTCATCGCTGGGGGTGTGCCAGCGTACCACCAGGTGCTGGGTAGGCTGGACGTACTGATAGGGGTCTACGACCGGGGCAATCCAACGAGCTGACCCGACCGCTTGCCAGGCCGTGTCGAGGATACGACGGGCATAGGCTGGGGGACGTTGCCCCGCCTTGCCTTTGGTCAGCACCTGCCAGTCGGCCTGCAACGCCGCATTGATGTTGGCATCACTGCCAAAGCCAGCGTCCGAGCGGAGGACAGTGCGCTGTTTCTGCTCCACTGAGAAGCGTAAGACCGCCTCAAGGTCGTGCAGTAACGGCTGGTAGGTCGTGGCGCTTTCGCGGTTGCCCGGATAGAGCCGCGAGACGAGGGTCTCGTGGTACTGGGGTGCCTGGACACGGGCGAGTTGGCGGCCATAGCCCCCTTTTTCCCCAGCTTGCCTTTGGTGCTCGCTTCAGCCGCTTTGGAGGCGGAGAGGGGGGTCAGGTCCAGGTCGAGCCACAGCCACTCATGACGAAAGTCATGCTGCTTCAGACGCGTATAGGTCCGCCACCACGTCTGGCTGCCCCGCCGTAATTGCTCGACGTGGTCAGCGGTGAAGGCGTCGAGGGTGCGGGCCAGCGCCGATTGCTCTGGAAACGGCGTCAGTCCCCAGGCCCGTGTCAGCGCCTGATCCGGGCGCACCAAGCTATTGAGATGGGCGATGGAGCGACTTCCTGCCAGCACGCCGAGCACCAGCGCTCTCAACTTCGCCTCGGTCGCGTAGTCTACTGTCTTGAGCGGCAGCTTGACCTCCGCCCAAATGGGATGCAGGACCTGGGCACTCTGCAGACAGTAGCCTAAGACCGCCAGGGGAGCGTAGTTTGTCTCCTGCTCCATCTGGACCAACTCAATGCCAATGGGCATGTTACACCTCCAAGTGGCTCCATGCCCTCTATTGTACCTCAATTGTTAAGGTGCGGTCCTCCTAACAACCGTTCCCAAGAAGAAACCTGCCCAATTTTGCGCAAAATTTAGGTGTCAGGTCTTGTGCTACAGGCGGGGGTTACTCAAGCACGTGGATGTTCTTGGCGTGGCACATGTCCTTGAGGATCTTGGGCCAAACCGTGACGCTGACCTCACCCAGGTGCGCCTTGCGCAGCAGGAGCATGAGGGTGCGCGACTGGCCGATGCCGCCGCCGATGCTGAGGGGAATCTGGTGGTTGAGGATGGCCTGGTGGTAGGGCAGCTTGAGGAAGTCGAGTTGGCCGCTCATCTCCAACTGCTTGACCAGCGTTTCAGCGGTGACGCGGATGCCCATGGACGATAGCTCGTGACGGCGCTGGGTGACCGGGTTCCAGACCAGGATGTCGCCGTTCAGGCCGTGCATGGGCCGGCCGTCGGCCGAGACGGTCGGCGTGATCCAGTCGTCGTAGTCGGCGGCGCGCATCTCATGCGGGTAGCCGTCGCGCAGCGGCCAACCGATGCCATAGATGAAGACGGCGGGGTAGTCCTGGAGGATGGCCGTCTCGCGCTGCTTGCGCGGCAGGTCGGGGTAGCGGTCGAGGATGTCCTCAGCGTGCAGGAAGACGAGCTTGTCCGGCAGCGGGGGGTACTCGTCGGTCTTGAGCTGCGGGAACTCCGCGTGGAGGAGGACTTCGGCGCCCTTGATGACCTTCCAGAGCTTCTCCACTACCTGGGTCAGGAAGGCCAGGCTGCGCTGTTCGGCGGTGATGGCTAGCTCCCAGTCCCACTGGTCCACATAGGCGCTGTGGTCGTGGTCCAGGAAGTAGTCCTTGCGCACGGCGCGCATGTCGGTGACCAGACCCTCGCCCGGCTGGAGGCCGAATTGCTGGAGGGCCATTCTCTTCCACTTGGTGGCGGCCTGGACCACCTGGGCATCCACCGGGTGCTGGTTGTGGTCGTTGCTGATGTGGAACTGGACGGGCGTGCGCGAGCCGTCGCGGTCCAGCATGTCGTTGACGCCGCTCTCGGCGTCCACAATCAGCGGCACCGTGACCATCATCAGGTTTAGCTCACGGCAGAGGTTGTCCTCGATGTAGCGTTTGGCGGCGAAGATGGCGGCCTGGGTCTCGCGGGGGGTCAAGACGGAGTGGTAGTGGCGGGGCAGAATCGTGTCTAGCTCGTCGTAGTTGCCGATACCCGGCCCGGCCAGGTCGGCCTGTTTTAGCCCAAGGTTGAGCATGGGGGTGTCTCCTGTGGCCGCGTCGTTGGGGCCACGTGTAGCCACGCCCGGCCGCCGGTCCATTCGCCAGTCGGGGGCGTGGCGCGACTTCAGCGTCACTTTCCATGATACACCTCGCCCGCCCGGCCTGGGTAGATGTCTCGCTACGGCGTGTGAAGTTTTGGTGGTGCGAACCTAACCCCCCCTGCCCCCCTTCCCTCGCAAGGAAGGGGGGAGCGGTCCGTCTTCGCCCTGGCGCCGGACCTCGAGCAGGGTTAGTCCTAGCGCGAAGACCGCGTTGAGCCGGCCGTGCAAGGCGGCCTGGTCCGGCGCGAGGCCGCTGAGCGTCGTTGTGCCGTTGGGGGCGTGGGTGACGGTCCAGCCGTCGAACCAGGCGGCCGCCGCCGCGTCGAGGTGCCCCTGAACCGTGATCTGGTAAGTTGTGGGTGGAAGAGTCATACGCCGCCTGTCCTGTGGGCTGCTGCCAGTGTAGCACACAGAACGGTGGTTGTCGGTATCCGAAAGGATAGTTGCGGGGGTGAGGGAGACCTGTCAGGTCTGCTTGGCGGCGACGCTCAGAGGAGGCCCAACTCGCGGGCGCGGGCGAGGGCCTGGGTGCGGCTGTTGACGCCCAGCTTGCCGAAGATGTTGAGGGTGTGCTTCTTGGCGGTGTTGGGGGAGATGACCAGGCGGTCGGCGATGGCCTGGTTCGAGGCGCCGGCCTGAATCAGGCGCAGCACCTCCATCTCGCGCTCGCTGAGCCGCTCAACCAACTCAGCTGAAGCGCCGACGGGCGGCGGAACCGGGGGCGGGACGGCGGGCGCGAACAGGGTGAGCAGGCGGCGGCCCGCGTCGCGGCCAGAGCCGCCCTCAGCCACCAGGCGCTCCAACAGGCGGCGGAGCGGCTCGCCTTCGTCCAGGAAGACGCGGACGTAGCCCTCACGCGCCGCCAGCGCCAGCGCCTCGTCCAGCCGGGCGGTGGCCGCCGCCCGGTCGCCGTGCGCCTGAAGGGCCAGGGCCTGGACCAGCAGGAGCGCGAGGAGGACGCGGCCTTGCCCGTTGGCCCTGACCCGCGCTTCGATCGGGCCCAGATGGGCCAGGGCGCGGTCGGGCCGGTTCTGGGCCAGCCAGACACGGGCGACGGTGAGATCGGCCACGTCGTCGGCGATGAAGCGGTGGGTGAGGCTCCGCGCCTGCTCGACATAAGTGTCGGCCCACGCCCTGGCCCGCTCCAGTTCGGCCAGGCGCAGCCACAGGGCGGCGCGCTGCGCCTCGACCAGGCGTTGGCTGCCCGCCGCCTCGACCGAGTGGACTGTCCGCACGGCCTCGTCCGCCAGCCAGCGGGCGGTCAGGGGGTCGGCACGGGCCAGGGCGACGCGCGCCTGCTCGGTGAGGGCGGCCGCTAGCAAACGAGCGTCGCCGAGCGTCTCATTGAGTTGGACCGCCGCCAGGAGCAGGCGGGCGGCCTCGGCCAGCCGGCCCTGCTCGTAGTGGAGCGAGGCCAGGTTGATGTAGACCAGCACCGTGCTTGGGAAGGGCAGGGGGCGGCCTTCGACCTCGACCAGGGCCTGGGCGGCCGCCTGCAAGGCCAGCGCCTCGGCCAGCCGCCCCTGCTCCTGGCGGGTGATGCCGAGCAGCACGCGCAGCGAAATCTGGAGGCTGGGGTTGCCGCCTTCACCCTGAGCCTGGGCGAGGGCCGGGGCGAGTACGCGCGCCGCCTCGTCCACCTGTCCACGCAGACATAGCACGTAGCCGAGCACGCTGGCGACTAGGGCGCGCAGGTGGGCGGCGGTGGGCGGCAGGACAGCCAGGGCGGCCTGGGCGGCCTCCAGCGCGGCCGGGTCTTCCAGGTGAAAGCCGGCCAGGAGGGCGCGTAGCGCGGCCACCTCGCCGCGTATTACCTCGGCTTCCGCGTCACCTCGGTCGCCCAGCCGGGCCTCCGTCTGCCGCAGCAGCGGTTCGACGCTGGCGAAGGGTCCCCGCCCCATGGCGACCCAGGCAGCCGCCAGGCCCAGGCGCGGCCGGGCGAGGCGCACGTCGGGCGGCAGGGCGTCCAGCCAGCCCTGGACGGTCAGCAACTGGCCGCCACCGGCCAGGGCCAGGGACAGCCCCTGGTCTTCGATGAGGCGCGCGGCGTGGACCGTGTCGCCCGCCGCCAGGGCGTGCTTGACCGCCTCGGCGGGCAGGCCGTGGGCTTCGAACCACGCGCTGGCGCGGCGGTGGCGGTCGGCGGCCAGTGCCGTGCCCTCGGCGCGCAGCCGACCCTGGAGCACGTCCGCGAACAGGTGATGATAGCGGTACCACTGGCCGGTGTCGTCCAGGGGGATGAGGAACAGGTTGTGACGTTCGAGGTAGGCCAGGGTGGCGGCCGCGTCGCCCGCGCCGGTTACGGCGTCGCACAGGTCGGCCGACAGCCGCTCCAGAACGCTCGTCGCCAGCAGGAAGCGCTGCACGGCGGGCGGCTGCTGGTCCAGGACCTCTTCCACCAAGTAGCCAATGATGTAGCGATGGCTGCCGGTAAACGAGGTGATGAAGCTCTGGGTGTCGGACCGTCCCTGGAGGGACAGGGCGGCGAGTTGCAGGGCGGCGACCTGATCGGGCGTGAGGGTCAGGCCCATGGCCTGGTTGAGGAAGCGGGCCGCCTCGTCGGCGGTGAAGCGCAGATCGGCGGCGCGGATTTCGGCCAGTTGGCCGCGCGCCCGCCAGCGCGCCAGGGGCAGCGGCGGGTCGGCGCGGGTGGTCAGGACCAGCCGTAAGGCGGGCGGCCTGTGCTCGACGAGGTAGGCCAGCGCCTGGTAGACCGCCGGATTGTCCAGGACGTGGATGTCGTCCAGGACGAGCCAGGCCTGGTCCAGGCAGGTGTTGATGTCGTTGACCAGGGTCGCCACGACGAGGGGCGGCGCGGGGGCTGGGGAGGCCTCGAGCAGGGCCAGGGCGCCGGCCCCGATGGCCGGGTCGAGGGTCTGGAGAGCGGCGACGAGGTAGCGCAAGAAGCGGGTGGTGTCCTTGTCGTCGGCGTCGAGGGACAGCCAGGCCACGCGCTGCCCGTCCCCCTGCGCCAGCCACTCGTTGACCAGCCCCGTCTTGCCGAAGCCGGCCGGCGCCGACACCAGGGTGACCGGCCGGGCGGCGGCGGCGGCCAATTGGGCGACCAGACGCGGTCGGGCCGCCCAACTCGATGTGAGGGGCGGCCGAAACAGCTTGGTGGTCAGCAGGGGGAGAGTCATCACCCTCGATGAGAGCCGCCCGTTCTGGTCGGCGTACATCGCGCCCTCGGGTCGATGGCCGCAAGGGCGCATGTCAGGATGTTTAACACTGGCTCATTATACTGTATTCTGAGTACGGCGTCACTCATTCTGCACTCTTCGCCAGTCCACGGCGGTCGAGGGGGACGTGCGCGCCTTCCGTGTCTGGCCGAGGTCGGCCCGGGTGGAGAAACCTTCTCGCAGGGTGGTGATTTCTCGCCTTCCCGGCCCCGCCGCCGCTCTACAATGGAGGTAGCGGGCCGAACCGCTCCCCTCTCCCACAACCAACGCCGCCCTCGTCCCAAGGAGGCCGACGGCAAGCGCGTGTACCCGCCACACTGGCGTGGAGGGACAATGATAGCAATCCATAGCGAGCAACCGTGTTACCGCACCATCCTGGTACCCCTCGACGGCTCCGCGCTGGGTGAGATGGCCCTCCCCATCGCCGAGGGCCTGGCCCGCAAGGCCGACGCGAACCTCGTGCTGGTCCGCTCGGTCTGGCAGCCGGTCGGGCGTCAACTCGACCCGGTCCAGGCCGAGTTTGAGGATCGGCAGATGGTGAAGGGCTATCTGGCCGACATCGCCCACCGACTGGGGGAGGGCGGGCTGCTGGTCACGGGCGCCGTCCCCGACCTGCCCCCGGCCCAGAGCATCCTGCACGCCGTTGAGGGCCACGGGGCCGATCTCGTGGTCATGAGTACGCATGGCCGGTCGGGCGTCGGGCGCTGGATCTTCGGTTCGGTGGCCGAGGCCGTACTGGCGCGCAGCCCGGTACCCGTCTGGCTCGTGCGGGGCGACCGCCGCCTCTCCAACCTGTTTGAGGCAGTCCGCCCGCGTCTCCTGGTGCCCCTGGACGGCTCCCCTTTCGGTGAGGCCGCCCTGCCGCATGCCAAAGCCCTGGCCCGCCTGCTCGACGCGACGGTGGTCTTGCTGCACGTCCTGGCCGCCCCCGCGAGCGGTGGGGCAGTGACCGCCGACCCGCCGGCCCTGCCGGCCGGCCCGACTCTCGCCGACGACACCGCTGCCATGAACTACCTCGTCGTCTGGGCCGAGCGCCTGCGGCTGGAAGGGATCCGCGTCCAGACGACCGTGCTGAGCGGCCCGACGCCCGATACCATCATCCAGGCGGGCCAGGTCTCGAATATTGACCTCATCGTCATGGGCACCCACGGGCGCAGCGGCCTGCCGCGCGTCGTCCTCGGCAGCGTCGCCCTGGAGGTTCTCCGCCGTGGCGCCCTGCCCATCGTCCTGGTCCGCCCGACCGGCCTGACCCGACCCGAGTGGCTCGCCGAGAGCGAAGAGACCAGGCGGTAGAGACACCATATATGGCGTCTCTACCTATTGCTGCCCGGCCTCTGGCAGATGCCCCTGGACGAGCTGGTAGCCGCGTCCCAGGCGCGCCTGGAGGCGTTCGCGCAGGAAAAAGTCAACCGCTTCCTCCAGCGTATCGAAGTCCCAGTTGCGCATGCCATAGGGGGCGGTGAACCAGTCGTCGGCGCGGGTGAAGTGTAGGCGGTCCTCCGAACTGTAGTCGGCGTGGACATGCCAGGGGTGCCCCCGCTCGGTGCGCGGCTGGCTCTGCGTCATCCACGTCGCGTACCAGCGGCCGTCAGGGTGTTCAAGATAGGCGTAGTAAGGCGGGAAGCCGTGGCTGACCTCCTCGGCTTTCCGCGTTGTCGTGCGCTCGGTCATGGGGCCTCTCCTCTCGTGGGTCTCACTTCGCGCCCTCCGTCTGGCAGTCACCCTATCAAGACTCATGCCGCAAGCGGACCGCGTGGTGCGTCAGGTGGAGAAGTCTTCACCCCGCGTAGCGGTCTTGCCTACGCCAGCGCGCCAGAAATGGAGCATACTAAAACTGCGGGGTTCTCCGCGCTTCTCCACCTACCGCGCCGTCAGGAAAGTTTGTTCGGCCTGGCACAGCATCCCAAGGGACAACGATGCTGCATACTCTGTATCAGGTAGTACCTTATGCAGAGACAGTGAACAACGGTCACTCGACCGTTGTGGCACGCACCAGGGCTGAACGCTTATCGGAAGACGACGGGGCGCCGGTGTAGGGCGTGGGGGACCCTGTTTTTATCGGGTGTGCGCTGGGTTGGCCTTGCCACCCCCCTTAACAACATAGTAGGTTGTCCAGCGTGTAAGGAGACCGCTTATGAAAGTTCTCTCCCGCGAGACCCTCAAGACCCTGGCCCTGGACCATGGGGGTCCCCACCTCTCGCTGTTCATGCCGACGACCCGCCGAGGCCCGGCGATGACCCAAAGCCCCATCCGCCTCCAGAACCTGCTGCGCGAGGCGGAGACCCGCCTCATCCACTGGGGTCTACGGGCGCCAGAAGCCCGTCAGTTCCTGGCGCGGCTGGACCCGCTGCTGGCCGACTACTCCTTCTGGCAGCGCCAGTCGGACGGCCTGGCCGTGTTCCTCTCGCCGCGCGCCGTGCTTTATGACCGCGTGCCGCTGCCCCTGACCGAGCGGGTTGTCGTCAGTGACCACTTCTATGTGCGGCCCCTGCTCCCCCTCCTCGAAGGCGAGGGCCGTTTCTACATCCTGGCCCTGAGCCAGAACCAGGTGCGCCTGCTGGAAGCCGACGCCGACGGCGCCGTGGCGGTCGAACTACGCGATGTGCCGCTGAGCCTGGCCGAAGCCCTGCGCTACGACGAGTTGCACAAGGAACGCCAGATGCACACCGTGCCTGGCGGAGGCGGAGGACGCGGGTCGCCCATCTATCACGGTCAAGGGGTGCGCAGCGACGCGATCAAGGAGGAACTGGTCCGCTTCTTCCGCGAGGTAGACGCGGGCGTTCAGGCTCATCTCCAGCCGGCCGCCGCGCAGCTCGTGCTGGCCGGGGTCGCCTACCTCTTCCCGCTCTACCGTCAGGCCAACACCTACCCCCACCTCCTCCAGGACGGCATCGAGGGGAACGTGGAAGACGCGGGTTGCGCCGAGTTGCAGCGCCGCGCCTGGCCGCTGGTCGAGCCGGTGTTCCAGCAGGACCGCCAGGCGGGGCTGGCGCGGTACTACGCCCTGATCGGCACCGGCGAGGCATCCCACCGTGTCGAGGAGATTGCCGCCGCCAGTTACGGGGGCCGGGTCGCCACGCTGTTCATCGCGGGTGACACGCCGGTCTGGGGTCACGTGGATCCGCTGACGCTGGCCGTCGAGCTACGGCCGACGCCGGACGCGGCCGACGACCTGGTGGACCGCGCCGCCGTCCAGACCCTGCTCAACAACGGCAAGGTCTACGCTGTGCCGCCCGCTGACCTGCCCGACGCCGCGCCGCTCGCCGCCGTCTTCCGCTACTAAACGCCTAGCACCCCACGTGGGGCAGCCCCTCGGCTGCCCCATCTTTTTTGCCCAGGCTCCCCGCTCGGCGTATAATGCTGCCCACGTGCAGCGAGCGCGAGGCGGGCCGCGTCGAGGCGGGAGAGGTCTTATGGTGAAAGTCCTGTTTGTGTGCATGGGGAACATCTGTCGCTCACCCATGGCTGAGGCGGTCTTTCGGCACCTGGTGATCGAAGCGGGGCTGGCCGACCAGTTTGAGATCGACTCGGCGGGCACGCTCGGTTTCCACGCCGGGTCACGCCCGCACCCTGGCACCCAGAAGGTTCTCCGCGAGCGTGGGGTACCCCTGGGCGACCACTGCGCCCGCGAGGTCCTCGCCTCCGACCTGGACGACTACGACTACGTCCTGGTCATGGACCGCGAGAACCTGGCCGACCTGCGCGCCCTCGCCCCGCGCAGCCGCAAGCCCCAGTTATTCCTGGACTACGCGCCGCACCAACCGCAGCGCGAAGTCCCCGACCCCTACTACAACGGTGCGTTCGCCGCGACCTACGACCTTGTCCTGGCCGCCAGCCGGGGCCTGCTCAACGCCATTTGCCAGGCGCATGGCCTGACGCCCACCCCGGCCCGCCCGACCTGACCACCCCCGCCCCCAGCCGTCCCTCGCCTGGCGGGCGCCCGTGTAGGAGAAGCCATGACCCTGGCCTCAGCTGTTCACAGCCTGACCCGCGACGACCTGCACACCCTCCTGTACTGGATGCGGCTGACGCGAGCTTTGGACGAGCGCGTGCGGCTGCTCTACAACCAGGGCCGCATCCCCGGCGCGGCCTTCTCGCAGCGCGGCCACGAGGCCATCTCCGTCGGCACCAGCTTCGCCCTCGGCCCCGACGATGTAGTCGCCCCCATGCACCGCGACCTGGGCGCCTACCTGCTACGCGGCATCACCCCGCGTCGGATCATGGCCCAGATGATGGGCCGCGCCACCGGCGTCAGTCGCGGCCGGGACGTCAACACCCACGGCATGGGCGACCTGAACTTCAACATCATCGGCTATGTCAGCCCCCTGCCCGACTCGATGCCGCTGGCCGTCGGCGCGGCGCTGGCGTTCCAGTATCGCGGCGAAGCCCGCGTCGCCCTGACCTACTTTGGCGACGGCTCGTCCAGCGAGGGCGGCTGCCACGAGAGCCTGAACCTGGCCGCCGTCTGGCGCGCGCCCGTCGTCTTCATCTGCGAGAACAACCAGTACGCCTACTCGACCCCCCTATCCCGACAGCTGACTGTCGAAAACATCGCGGACCGCGCGGCGGGCTACGGCTTCCCCGGCATCGTCGTGGACGGCAACGACGTGCTGGCCGTCTACGAGGCGACGCAGGCGGCGGTGGACCGCGCCCGGCGCGGCGACGGCCCGACGCTCATCGAGTGCAAGACGATGCGCATGCTCGGCCACGCCTACCACGACGACGGCTCCTACGTGCCGCCCAGCCTCCTCGACGAGTGGTCCCGTCGGGACCCCCTGCTCGTCTACGAGCGCCAACTGCGCGACATGGCCCCCCTCAGCGACGACGAGCTGGCCGCGCTGGACCGCCGCGTCGCGGCCGAGGTGGACGACGCCGTGGACTTCGCGGAGGCCAGTCCGTGGCCGGCGGGCGAAAGCTGCCTGGAAGGGGTGTACGCGCCATGACCGAACTGACCTATCTGCAAGCCATCAGCGCGGCGCTGTGGGAGGAGATGGAGGCCGACGAGCGCGTGCTCCTGCTGGGCGAGGACATTGGCGCGTTCGGCGGCGCGTTTAAGGTCACCAAGGGCTTTGTCGAGCGCTTTGGCGAGCGCCGCGTCATGGACACGCCCATGAGCGAGTGGGCCTTTGTCGGCGCGGCCATTGGCGCGGCCATGCTGGGGCTGCGGCCCGTGGTCGAGATTCAGTTCGCCGACTTCATCGCCACGCCCTTCGACATGATTGTCAACCAGGCCGCGACGTGCTACTATCGCTGGCAGGCGCCCGTGCCCCTGGTCATCCGCGCGCCCAGTGGCGGCGGGCTGCGCGCCGGGCCGTTTCACTCGCAGAACCCGGAAGCGTGGTTCGTCCACCGCCCCGGCCTCAAGGTCGTCGCACCGGCCTCGCCGCGTGACGCCAAGGGGCTGCTCAAGGCGGCCATCCGCGACAACAACCCCGTGGTCTACTTCGAGAACAAGTACCTCTACCGCAAGGTCAAGGCAAGCGTGCCCGACGGCGACTGGACCGTGCCCATTGGCCAGGCCGATGTGAAGCGCCACGGCCGCGATGTGTCCGTCATCGCCTACGGTTCGATGGTCTACGAAGCGTTGGAGGCGGCGGAGGCCGTGGCCGCCGAGGGGATTGACGTGGAAGTGCTCGACCTGCGGACGCTACTGCCGCTGGACCGCGACGCCATTCTGGGCACCGCCGAGCGCACCGGCAAGGTGATTGTCGTCCACGAGGCGACGCTGACCGGCGGCGTCGGTGGGGAAGTGGCCGCCATCATCGCGGAACACGCCTTCGAGTTGCTCGACGCGCCGCTGGTACGCCTGGCCGCGCCCGACACGCCCGTCCCGTTCAGCCCGCCCCTGGAAGACTTCTTCCGCCCCAACGCCGCCAAGATCGCAGACGCGGTGCGGAAGCTCGCGGCTTACTAGCCCTCTACCCTGTCGTAGTCCTCCGCCGCAAGGTCTGGAACCTGGGCGAGGGCGTCCTCGTACCGGGCTCGGCTACCACGGTTTGCACGTTGCTGGAGATAGTCCTCCGTCATGAGGGCCGCCAGTTTCTCGGCCACTGCCGTTGCGATAAACTGGTTGATAGAAACCCCTTCCCGCTGTGCTGCTTCCTTGACGCCCTTATGCAACGACTCGGGCAAGCGAAGGCTTAAGACGTTCACTGAACCTCCCCAATCACTTGTAGAAAGCCACGGGGTTCGATCGCCTGAATATTGAACTGCTCAATCCCTTGAAAGTCACGAATATTGTACGTGACTATGTGGGAACATTGGGCAGCGACAGCCAACTCTAGCACCATATCGTCTTTGGGATCCCGCAGGAAAGGACGCCACAGATAAAAGATACGATGGTGCTGCCCGACTGCGCAGTGATAATCAATGACCGCGTCAACTACGTTTTGGGGGAGGGCGGTCGTTGATCTCTCTCGATTTAGGACGGCCTCGTATTCTAAAACCAGCGGGACTGAAAGGTGAATGTCAAACTTGCCCTGACCTACAAGGCCGAGCAGCTTGAAGGCATACCCCCGGCGCGAACGAAGCCCCGCAACGAGGACGTTCGTATCAATCACGATGTCATAGAAGCCCATAACTAGTATTATACATGATACCACTCCAATCTCAAATCAGGTGCGGCACACTCTTTGCTTTAGGAGAATTGCCCCTTTCCGTCCATATTTAGAGTGTGACCTTCACATAGAATAGGCCAGCGCATGCCTCGGATTCTCATTCTCCACGCAACCCTCGGTACCGGCCACCTCAGCGCCGCCCGCGCCCTGGGCGAAGCCTTCGCCCGCTATCCCGACGTCGATTGCCGCATCGAGGACATTCTCGATCATGTCGGCCCGGTCTTGCGCCCCGCCATGAAACTGTGGTACGAAGGGCTGAGCGAAAAGGCGCCGCCCCT
>CAZFUK010000096.1:0-12631 GCA_964522005.1 uncultured Anaerolineales bacterium
CACCTACCAGACGATTACCTACCGCAAGCGGGGGAAGAAAGAGGGGAATGGGGATTTGCGCGAGTCGTATCCCCACTTCGAGCTATTCGACCAGCGCGACTGGGGCCTGATCGTCTACGATGAGGTCCACCTGCTGCCGGCGCCCGTCTTCAGCATCACCGCCGAGCTTCAGGCGCGGCGTCGCCTCGGCCTGACCGCCACCCTGGTGCGCGAGGATGGCCGCGAGCGCGAGGTCTTCTCGCTCATTGGCCCCAAGAAGTACGACGTGCCCTGGAAGGACCTGGAGAAGCAGGGCTGGATCGCGGAGGCCGACGTCATCGAGGTGCGCATCCCGATGGAGGAGGCGTTGCGGCTGGAGTACGCCGTCGCGGAGCAGCGCCAGAAGTACCACATCGCCGCCTGCAACCCCGCCAAGTACGACGCGCTAGACCAGATTCTCGCCAAGCACCCCGACGACCCGACGCTCATCATCGGCATGTACCTGGACCAACTGGCCCAGGTTCAGGCGCGCTACGGCTTCCCGATTCTCACGGGCGAGACGCCGGAACGCGAGCGCCAGAAGCTCTACCGCGCGTTCCGCAGTGGCGAGATCCAGCGCCTCATTATCTCCAAGGTCGGCAACTTTGCCATTGACCTGCCTGACGCCAGCGTGATGGTTCAGATCAGCGGGACGTTTGGCAGCCGCCAGGAAGAGGCGCAGCGCCTGGGCCGTATCCTGCGACCTAAAGCCGACGGCCAACTCGCCCACTTCTACACCCTGGTGACCAAGGACTCGCAAGACCAGGACTTTGGCGCGAACCGCCAGCTCTTCCTCACCGAGCAGGGCTACCAGTACTGGATCGTCTACGCCGACGAGGTGGCCGACTTCCAGCCCCGCGTGGCGGCCGAGGGAGCCTTCTAGCCATTGTCCTCATCGCTGACGCATTTGGACATCCCGCACTGGCGTCTCCACAACCAGCACATCGCCGGCCTTCCGTTCGAGAAGCCCGAAGATGTCGTGGCCTGGCTTGGCGCTGTCCAGGCACAGGATTACGCGGGCGCGAAGTGGGCAGTTGGTCAACGCACCAGCGGGTGTACCGATGCCGATTTGGACCGGCTCCTGGCCGATGGAACCATCCTCCGCACCCATATCTTGCGCCCAACCTGGCATCTGGTGATGCCCGCCGACATTCGCTGGATGCTCGCGCTGACTGCCCCCCGCATCCACGCCGCGATGGCCCATATGTATCGTCAGGTCGAGTTGGATCAGGCTCTGTTTGCCCGCAGCCAGGCTGTGCTGGCGAAGGCTCTACAAGGCGGTCAACGCTTGACACGGGCCGAACTGCTGGCGGTTCTGCAGCAAGCCGGTCTGATTGGCGCCCACAACGAACGCTTAACCTATCTGCTGCTCCACGCTGAGTTGGATGGGTTGATCTGTAGTGGTGGGCTGCGGGGTAAACAACATACCTACGCCCTACTCGCTGAGCGTAGCCCCCAGAGCCGAACCCTGACGCGCGACGAGTCACTGGCGGAACTTGCCCGCCGCTACTTTAGGAGTCATGGCCCTGCGACAGTGAAGGACTATGTGTGGTGGTCGGGGTTGACGATGATGGATGCCAGAGCCGGCCTCGACATGGTCAAGTCGCAGTTGGGACACGCGGAGGTGGACGGCCAGACCTACTGGTTTTCGGACACCGCCCCCTCGCTGCGAGAATCGCCCACAGCCTATTGGCTGCCTAACTATGATGAATACGTGGTAGGCTATGCTGACCGCCGCGCGATCTTTGACCCCTCGCACACGCCCAAACTGGACTCGCGCGCCAATCCCCTCTTTAATTATGTCATCGTGCTGGATGGGCAGATCGTCGGCACGTGGAAGCGACTATTCAGGAAAAACACGGTCGTTCTGATATTGAGCTTGTTTACCGCTTTGAGCGACCCAGAAACCCAGGCCATCCTCGGCGCCGCCAACCGCTATGCTCTCTTTCTCAACATGTCAACGGAACTGCTATTCGATAGCTGACTATGTCTACGCCTGCTAACTCACTCGAAGTCGTCCATATTGACCCGCCCGCGCCCACCCGTCCCGCCGAGCGGCCCGCCTGGCTCGACCAGGGCATCCAGCAGCGCCACCAGGAAGACCAGGCGCAGTTCCAGGCGTGGCTCGAGTCGTTGCGCATGGATGACCTGCGGGCGATGGCCGGAGAGCGCGGCTGGACCGTGCGCGGCACGCGTAAGGCCGATGTGGGGCGACAGGTGGCCGAGGCGTTAGCCGCGCCGGCGGAAGTGACCCGCACCATGAGCCGTCTTTCCCCCGACCAGCGCCGCGTCCTGGCGGCGGTGGGGGTGGTCGGCGGGCTGGATGGCACGCGCGTTGGGGATGTCGAGCGCGTCGTCAATCACTGGAAAAGCTCGCTGCGCGACCAACAAATCGTTCGCCTGGTGTCGCAGTTGATGACGCTGGGGCTGGTGGGCATGCGGGACGATTACTACTTTGGCGACCCGGTGCCCTTCATCCCGCGTGCCCTGGCCCGACCCATGCCGCCCCTCCTGGCGGACCTGGTCCCCCACTCGCCTGACCTGCCCCCCACCGCCGACGACGTGCGCCTGGCCGACCCCTCCGCCTTTCTGCGCGGCCTGATGCAATGCCTGGTGCGGATAGAGCAGGGCAGGCTGCCCCTTCGCCCGCCCATGCCCCGCCCGCGTCTCGAAGACCGCTTCACCCAACTGAAGGTCTGGGACTACGACCCGGCCGAGCTAGCCCGCCTGCAACGCGAGGACCGCCTGCGCCTGGGCCAGCCGCTGACCGTGCCGCCGCCCCAACCGCCGCTCATGGATGAGGTGGCGACCCAGTTGGCCCCCTTGGTCGAGGGCGAGGCGCGGCTGGAGTTCGCCTACGCTCTGCTCCTGGCGGCGGGTATCATCTTGCCGGGCAGCCCACTCACCGCCTGGGACGAGGTCAAAGAGGCGTTCCTACGGCAGAACGAGCCGGCCCAGTTGGGCCGGCTGGCCCGCATCTACTTCGCCATGACCACCTGGACCGAGGTCTGGGCGCTGCTGCGCTCGCGTGTCGCGCTCAAGCTGATGCGGAACCCCAACGGCTTCGGCGCGCCACAGCTGACCCCGCAGACGCTGCTGGCCCAGTTCGTCGGCTTCCGGCGGCTGGTCCTGAACACGCTGGCCTGGCTGCCCGACAACGAGTGGATTCCGCTGGCCGACCTGTTGGCCCTGTTCCGCGTCGTCTGGCCTGGCCTGGCCCCTCAGAACCTCAACATCTACTATCGGATGCAACCCCAGCAGGGCGCGTGGTACTTTACCTGGAACGGGAAGCCCATCGGCCAGGACAGCGGTGAGGCCTGGAACGGCGTCCACGCCGGCTTCATCCTGACCATGTTGACCGGGCCGCTGCACTGGTTGGGGCTGACCGACCTGGCCTACCGGCGCGGCGACCCCATCCTGGTGCGGCTGCGCGGGCTGGCCGACCTGTTCTGGGACCGAACGGAGATGCTGGAGAGCCGGGCCGCCGTGACCCCCACCGACGCGCCGGTGGACCTGGCGATCCACGAGGACACGGTTGAGGTCAACCCATCCCGCTTGCGGGTCGAAGGCCATGCCCTGCTGGACCGCGTCGCGCGCCTGGAGCAGGCCCAGCCGTTCCGCTTTGTCTATCGGCTGGATGCCGCCACGGTCCACCGTGCCTTCGAGCAGGGCGCGACCTTGGAGGAGTTGGAGGCGGGCTGGCAGGCCGCGTTCGGCCAGCCGATGCCGGAGGGGGTGCGGTCGCGGCTGGCGGGCTGGTGGGCGGGCTATGGCCGCGTGCGCCTCTACCGCGACGTGTCCATCATCGAGTTTGGCGACGACTACGCCCTGGCCGAGATGAAGGCTGTCTCCTCGCTGGAGAAGCTGATGATCGCCGAGATTTCGCCCCGCCTGGTCGTCATTCCCAAGGACGCGGTGGCGCAGTTGCGCGCCGAGCTGCAACGGGCGGGCTACACTCCACGGCAGGCCGACCATGAGTGAGGACCTGCAAGCCCTGCTGGACAGCTACAACGTCAATACCCTGGTCGAGATGGGCATGGAGGCCAATCTCGTGCCGCGCCAGGGCAAGCGCCCCACCAAGGGGGCCTTGATTGACATCCTCAAGGCGGGCCTGTTCACGGAGGCGCGGGTCAAGCGAGCCTGGAACGCCCTCAACGAGCGCGAGCGCGCCGTTCTCAACCGCCTTCTCGGGCGCCGCGAGGGCGTCGCCACGCGGCTGTTCGAGCGCGAGTGCGTCCGCGCCCGCCTGGCCCTGGCCGCCCCGGACTCCGAGGGCGGAATGGGGCGCTACAACCCCAATGTCCCCTACGCCGACGCCCAGGAGTACATCGGCCTGCCCACCCGCCCCGACTCGGCGGTCTTCCCCGACATCATCGCCCGCCTGACGCGCTTTGCCCTGGTGTTCAGCCGCCTGCCGGCCGAGATGCAAGCCTCGGCGCAGACGAACTATCGCCTCCAGTTCCACCCCGCCGAGACCCTGTTCGTGCCCGACGCGGTGCGCCACCATCTCCCCGCGCCCCCACCCGTGGCGGACGAGCCGTCGGGCTGGACGCCCGCGCGCGTCGCGGGTGGCAACGCCGCCGTCTTCCTGCGCGAACTCTACATCTATTGGGACTACGCTCGGCGCAACGATGTCCAACTGCTCCAGAGTGGGCTGGTCGGCAAGCGGGCGCTCAAGGCCCTCAACCAGGCGCTCATGGAGCCGGACCCCAGCTTCGAGCGGGCCGGCACCGAGAACGAGACGCGCAAGCTGCTCTTCCTGCGGCTGCTGCTCCAGGCGCTCGGCCTGGTCAAGCCAACCTCCGGCAAGCTCGTCGCCACGGCCGACACTCAGTCCGGGTTACCCGACCTGTGGACCCAGGAATTGCCGGCGCAGACGCTCAGCGTGCTTAGGGCCTGGACTGGTCTGTCGCGCGACCCTACCATTGACTCCGAGGTGCTGCGGCTGGGGCCGAACCTCCAGGCCGGCCGCGAGGCGCTGCTGACCGCTCTCAAGGGGCGGACGCCCGACGTCTGGTTTGAACCGGACGAACTGGTCGAGGCCATCCGAGGCCGCAGCGTCAACTTCCTGTTCTCCGAGCGCACTCAGTTTGAGAGCCGCCGCTTCAACAGCAACTACTACTCGACCTACTGGGGCGGCGCCTACTTCGGCTCGGTCAGCGCGCTGCTCAAGCAACTCGACGCCGCCGAGCGCAAGTTTGTGCGCAACGCCCTGGACAGCTTGCCCCTGACCCTGGGGCTAGTGGAGGTAGGCTACGACGAGCGCGATCCCAAGACGTGGTACGCGGCGCGGTTGACGAGCCTGGGCCAGGCGGTCCTGGCGCACTTCGACGGGCGCGGGGGCAAGACCGTCACCCTCCCGTCTGACGCGCTGCCGCAGTTGCCCACCTCGGACCAGGGCCGCGTCGTGGTCCAGCCCAACTTCCAGATTCTCGCCCTGGGGCCGGTCAAGCTGGCGACGCTGGCCCGCCTGGACGTGTTCGCCGAGCGGCGCAAGACTGACGTGGGCGCGACGGAGTATCACCTGTCGCGCGAGTCGGTCTACCGCGGCCAGCAGGCGGGCATGAGCGTGGCGGAGATTGCCGCCTTCCTGACGGAGAACACGGGCGCGGACCTGCCGCAGAACGTCCAACGCTCGCTGGAGGAGTGGGCGGCCCACCACGAGCGGATAACCTTCCGCTCCGGCGCGACGCTGCTCCAGGCCGCCGACGCCGCCAGCCTCCAGGCCCTGCTGGCGGACCCCAACCTTGGCCCGCACCTGGCCCGCCCCCTCGCGCCCGACGTGGCGCTGGTCAAGCCCCGCCACCGCCAGCGGCTGGCCGACAGCCTGCTCCAGCACGGCGTCCTGCCCGCCGTGTCCGACGACCAGCCGTCCTCGGCCGACCACTCGGTGGTCATTGACGAGCAGGGGACCATCCGACCGGTGCATGCCGTCCCCAGCCTGCACCTGAGCGGTCGCCTGGCGCGCTTCGCCGAGCGCCGCGACGAAGGGTGGGCCTTGACCCCCGACTCGATCCGCCACGCCGCCGGTGACCGCCAGAAGGTGCTCGACCTCATCCGCGAGCTTGACAAGCTCCAGCGGGGCGCGCTGCCGCTCAGTGTCGTCGAGATGGTCAAGCGCTACGGCGCGTACTACGGCGACAGCGCCGTAGAGACGCTGACCCTGGTCGAGTTCCGCGACCTCCAGGCGCTCGACGAGTTGCTGCGCGACCCGGCGCTCAAGAAACTCCTGACGCGCTTCCCCGCCGGCGACCGCGCGCTGGCCGTCGTGGACCCCCAGCATCTACCAGAGGTCGAGCGCCGGTTGACCGAACTCGGCGTGGCGGTCAAGCAGAGTAAGCATGCCTGAAATTAGCCGATTTTTCGGCATCATCATTCGCATGTATACTGAGACGGGGGAACCGCATCATACGCCTCATTTGCATGCGTACTATCAGGATAGCCATGCCACGTATCGTATAGACCAGGTCGAGTTGTTGGCAGGGGGGCTTGCCCACGCGCCAACACCGACTTGTCGAAGCCGGGATAGAGTTGTACCAAGAGGAGTTGCTGGAGAACTGGCAATTAGTTGAGGCAGGGGAGCCTATCAATCGTGTTCCACCACTGCATCGTTACGAGAGTCTTATGGCGCGCCACTTGATGGTCAGAGTTGTAGACTTCAGGATCATGGGACCGTACACCCTCCACATCACGTTCGAGGACGGCGCGGAGCGCATCGTCAACTTCGAGCCGGTGCTGCATGGCTACTACTATGCCCCACTCGGTGACCTGGACATGTTCAACCAGGTGCGTCTGGACGAAGCTATTGGAACCCTCGTCTGGCCCAATGATGCCGACTTCGACCCCGCCACGCTCTATCACTGGCACCAGGGGGCAGGAGAGGAGTTGGCCCAGCGATCCGCTCGGTGGAAAGACCCCGTTACCTCCACGCCGTCCCTGCGCTAGAGACCCCGGCACTCATAGACCTCTCGTGCGGCACATATCATGCTGTCCTGTACGGCAAAGCCTTTTTGCCGCACAGGAGAGCCAATGCCCAAACTCGACCCCGAAACCGAGGCCGCCATCGCGGACGCCGCCCGTGAAGGCGGCCCTGACTTCGTGCCAGAGGAACGCGCCGCCTTCGCCCGTGCCCTGCGCACCCTCAACGACACCGGTATCCCCTATGTCGTGGGGGGCGCCTTCGCCAAGCACGCCTACACCGGTGTCTGGCGCAACACCAAGGACCTGGACGTCTTCCTCAAACCCGACGACCTCAAGACGGCGCTGGACGCCCTGGCCGCCGCCGGCTACGAGACCGAAGTCACCATTGAGCACTGGCTCGCCAAGGCGACCCAGGCCCCCTACTTCGTAGACCTGATCTTCGGCACGGGCCACGGCCAGTTGGCGATTGACGACGGCTGGTTTGAGTACAGCCGTCCCGTCACCATCGCCGGCGTCCAGACCCGCCTCATCCCCATTGAAGAACTCATCGTCTCCAAAGCCTACATCGCCGAGCGGTACCGCTTCGACGGTGCCGACGTGGCGCACCTGATTCGCGGCGTCCAGGGCCGGGTGGACTGGGAGCGCGTGCTGGACAGGCTCGGCGTCAATCGCGGCCTGCTGCTCTGGCACCTGCTCCTGTTCAACTTTGTCTACCCCGGCCACGCCGACTACCTGCCCCAGGACCTGATGGGCCAACTCTTCGACCGCGTGCGGCAGGGCTGGGGCCGGCCGCGCCCGCCCACCGCCTTTCGCGGCACGCTGCTGGACCCGTTCTCCTTCCTGGTGGACATTGAAGACTGGGGCTACGAGGACCGGCGCAATCTGGAGCCTGTCGTGGATGACGAGGGCGAGCTCGTCTAGGAGGGCCTATGCGTATTGTCGCCGTGGGCGACTTGCACTGCCGCGACCACCCGACCGAGGAACTGCGGACGCTGTTCAAGGGCATCGGGGATGGGGCGGATGTCCTGATTCTGGCGGGCGACCTGACGGAAACCGGACTGCCGCGCGAGATGGAAGTCCTGTTGGGGATGCTGCGCAAGGTGCCCCTGCCCAAGATCGCCGTCCTGGGCAACCACGACTACGAGAGCGACCAGCAAGACACGTTGACCAGCATGCTGAGCGCCGCCGACATCCGCGTGCTGAACGGGACGGTGTGCGAGATGGATGGGGTCGGGTTTGTGGGGACCAAGGGCTTCTGCGGCGGGTTCGACAACCTGTTCATCCAGCCCTTTGGCGAGCGCGCCCTCAAGACCTTCATCCAGGCCAGCCTGGACGAGGCCGTGGAGTTGGAGAACGCCGTCGCCAAGCTCGACTGCCCGCGCAAGGTCGCGGTGCTCCACTACGCGCCCATCAGGGCGACCGTGGAGGGCGAGCCGCCCGAACTGCACGCCTTCCTCGGCTGCTCGCGCCTCGCCAACGCCCTCGACCGCCAGGGTGTCGCGGCCATCCTCCACGGCCACGCCCACCACGGCGCGCCCGAGGGCCGCACGCCGGGCGGCATCCCGGTCTACAACGTGTGCCGCTTCGTCCAGGCCCGCCACGGCCCGCAGCCCTACTGTCGGCTGGAGGTCTAGCCCGCGCCTAGGGCGACCAGGGCCGGGGCGCCTGCTGGCCGAAGTTGCCGCCGACCAGAATCAGGTCCATCAAGTCCACGCGCCCGCTCAGATCGAGGTCGGCGCGGGGGTCACCGGGCGGCTGGGCGCCGTAGTGGGCGGCGATGAGGACGAGGTCGGCGATGTCCACGTGGCCGTTGTTGTCCGTGTCACCGGCGAGAAGCTGGCCGGTGGGGAGGGTGAGCGGGCCGGCCTCCACCACGACGGTGGTCTGGGCGCTCAGGTAGCCGGGCTGGCTGGCGGTCAGGACGTGGGCGCCTGGGGGCAGGGTCAGGCTAAAGGAGCCGTCCGCCGCCGTCTCGGTCGAGGCGGCTTCACTGCCGATCCGCGTGCCGCTGTCGTCGTCTCGGCCCTGAAGCGTGACCCGACCGGTCACCGTCTGCGGGCCGGCCGTCAGGCTGAAGTGGTCGGTAAAGCCGGCGCCCGCGACACCCAGATAGTCGGCGTCGAGCGCTGTGTCGGAGACCGTCACCCGGACGAAGCCCGGCGTCGGCTGGCGGTTGATGCCCATCCAACGCGCGAAGTAGGGCGCTTCGGGGTCGGTGTCGGAGACGGTGTGCAGCCCCTGGCCGCCGGTGCCTACCACCAGGAATACCGTGCCCGCGCCGGAGGGGTAAGCTCCGTCCTCGCCATCATCCACCACACACGCCGCTTGGTAGGTGTTGGGCCGCAGTTGGGGACAGGCGGGGCTATGCGCGAGCTGGCGGCTGCGTTCGTAGACGTGGTCGTGGCCTTGCAGCACCAGGTCCACCCGCTTCTCGACCAGCAGGTTCAGAAGATCGGGACCGATCTGACAGCCCTGCTGCCCCACGCTCAGGCAGACCTTGTGCATCCCGACCACCACCCACCGAATGCCCGCCGCCCGCGCGCTATCAATGGCGTTGGCGAGCCAGGTGTAGTGGGCCGAGCCAACCGTATAGGTGTAGACCTGGCCGTCCTCGGCGGTGATGTGGGGAGCGACCAGGATAAAGCGGGCCAGGGGCGCGGTCGCGGGATAGTCAAAGTAGTACTCTTTGCCGTATTGCCCGCTCAGGGCGCCGACGCGGTGGGGCAGGCACGCGGCGATGGCGTCAATCGTCCCGCCCACGCCGTCGTCGGGATTGTAGTCCTCACGGTTGCCGACGAGCACCTCAAACGGCAGTTCCGGCCCGACGAGGCTCCTGACATACGTGCACCACTCGGCTTCGGTTTTGGCTCCGTAGGTCAAATCGCCCAGGGCGAGGTTGAAGGCGGCGCCCGACCGGCCGATGCCCTGGAGTACCGCCGTCGTCTCGGCGGTCGCGCCATAATCGCCGGCGGCGGTAAACGTGAAGCGGCGCGGAGCCGCAGGGGCGTTCAGAGGGGGGGCAGAGCGCGGCCCGGCTGGGTCCGCGTCCAGGGAGAAGGAGTACACCGGGGCGCTGTCGCGCAGGCCGGTGAGTAACGTCAATGTCGCGATGAGCAGAGCAGTCCAGGCAAGCGGGTGTAAGCAGTGGGGCAAGCGGGGGGCTGACAAGGGCGCCTCGTTTCTAGGGCTGGTCCAATGGCCGACAGGCCTGGGCCAGCAAGGTTCGGGCCACCCGCTGCGGCTCCTTCTTGCATCACACCCTCTCTTATGTTATAGTTCCGCCCTCATGACCGTCTTTTATCCCGTGGACTCTAAGGACTTTAGCCACCGTTGGAGTCTGACTTGCTGCTGTCGGTGATTAACCCCATCCCCAGGAGGAGAACGACTATGACCGCCCACCCCCAGTTCACTCGTCCGCAGCGTCCCATCCTGCTCCTGACCCTGCTTATCGCCGGTCTCGCGCTGCTCGTCGCGGCGTGCGGCGGCGCGACCCAGACCGGCGCGCCGGCCGCCAAGGCTCCCGACTCCGCCAAGCCGGCGGCCCAGGCGACCCAGCCGCCCGCGCCCACGACGGCGCCCGCCGCTCAGCCCACCGCCGCCCCCAAGCCCACCGAAGCGCCCAAAGCCACGGAAGCCGCCAAGCCCGCCGCCACGACGGCGCCCGCCGCGTCGGGTGGCGCGTCGTCGGCAGACTACGCCAAGCTGGTCGAGGACTCCAAGAAGGAGACCAACGGCCTGGTCGTCTACTCCATCATGAGCGAGAAGAACTGGGCCCCCGTGGTCAAGGCCTTCACCGCCAAGTATCCCTGGATCAAGCTCCAGCCGCTGGACCTCGGCTCCTACGAGGTCTTCGAGCGCTACTACTCCGAGTCGGCCAGCAACGCCCGCACCGCCGACATCATCATCACCTCCGCCCCCGACGCCTGGCAGGACTTCATCGCCAAGGGCGAGTTGATGACCTACAAGTCGGTCGAGGACGACAAGGTGCCGGCCTGGTCGAAGCTCGCGCCGAGCATCTACACCGTGTCCAGCGACCCCATGGTGCTCATCTGGAACAAGGCGCTGGTCAAGGAGCCGCCCAAGACCATCGCGGACCTGGCGGCGGCGGTTGAGAAGAACCCCGGCCAGTTCCAGGGCAAGCTGACGACCTACGACGCCGAGAAGAACGCGACCGGCTTCGCCATCTTCTGGTTCTGGATCAAGAAGAACGGCGAGAACGGCTGGAAGATTCTGGAGACGCTGGGCAAGACCAACGTGGCCGCGCGTACTTCGGCCGGCAACATGGTGGACGCGACCATCTCCGGCGAGAACACCGATGGCTTCTTCGTCTCGCTCATCTCCGTTCTGCCCAAGTACCCCCAGGCCGACCCCATCATGGGCTGGAGCATGATTGGCGACGGTACGCCGATTCTGACGCGCGGCATGGGCATCACCAAGAAGGCGGCCAGCCCCAACAGCGCCAAGCTGCTGGTAGACTTCATCCTGTCGCAGGAAGGGCAGATCGCCTTTGCCGAGGGCGGCCTGACGGCGTACCGCCCCGACGTGGCCGACAAGGCCGTGCTGCACCTGTCGAAGTTCGAGGCGCAGGTCGGCGCCCAGAACCTCATCCCCTTCTCGTTTGACCCGGACCTCCAGGACAAGGCGAAGCGGGATGCGTTCGTGGCGCGCTGGAAGAAGACGTTCGGACGCTAAATCAGGTGGGGGTGGGGTGAGTCACCCCACCCCCAGGAGATACCCTCATGGCGACGACCGTGGAGCAGCGCGCGCCGGCCTCGCCGGCCGTCCAGCCGTCGTATGATCGCCTGGTCCAGTGGGGCATCTTCGCCGTCACCGCCCTGCTGGTGGTCTTCCCGGCCTGGCCCATCCTCTACCAGAGCGTCATGGACAAGCCGCTCTACGAGGTCGGCCGCGCCTTTACCCTGAACAACTTCGCCCGCGTGGTCGCCGACCCGGCCTTCTGGGGCGTCCTGGGCGGCACGTTCGTCTTCGCCATTGGCACCACCATCCTGGCCGTCGTCATCGGCGCGGGGCTGGCCCTGCTCCTCACCCGCACCGACATGCCGGGTCGGGGTTGGCTGGCGACACTCATCGTCCTGCCGTTCTACGTCTCGCCGCTGGTGCTGGCCTTCGCCTGGACCGTCATCTTCGGGCCGCAGGGCTACTTCACGATTATGATTCGCACGCTCGGCCTGCCGACATGGAACCTGTACTCGCTGGGCGGCATCATCGTCGTCGCGGCCACCTACTACATGCCGTCGGCCTACCTCTACTGCACCTCGACGCTGGCCCTCAGCGACCCGCAGTTGGAAGAGGCGGCCCGCATCGGCGGCGCCGGGCCGTTCCGCGCCCTGTGGAGCGTCACCGTTCCCCTCATGCGCCCGGCCCTGGTCTACAGCACCCTGCTCATCCTCGTCTCGACCATTGAACTGCTATCCATCCCCCTCGTCCTCGGCACGCCGTCCAATCTCAACGTCCTCTCGACCTATGTGTATACCATCGGTCTGGTCGGCGTCCGCACTGACTACGGGGCCATCGCCGTCGTGTCCATCTTCACCGTCATCCTGGTCACGGGGCTGGTGACGCTCCAGAGCCGGCTCGTGGCCCAGGAGCGGCGCTTTGTCACCGTCGGTGGCAAGGCCACCCGACCGCGCGTGCTCAAGCTGGGGCCGTGGCGCTGGCCTATCACCGCCCT
>CAZFUK010000097.1:0-12616 GCA_964522005.1 uncultured Anaerolineales bacterium
CGCAGATAGTTGAGCAGTTCCTCGATATAGAAGGGATTGCCCTGGGCGCGCTCGGTGACGATGGGCTGGAGATTCGAGATAAGAGCCTCAAGTTCTCCCGACGCCAGCCCCCAGTCACGGGCAGCCAGTTTTAGCTCGATCAGTTGCGCGGCTTCTTCGGGCGAGAAGGTGGTCAGCGGCACCTCCGTGAAGTGGGGGAGCCGCGCGACACGCGGCGCATCGCGGCGTGTGGCATCCGGCGGCCGGTACGCCAGCAGAAGCATGACAGGCAGGTCGCTCATGGCGCGGCCCACGACTTCGAGCAGGTCATGGGACAGCGGGTCCATCCAGTGGGTGTCTTCGAGGATGATGAGGAGGGGAGGCGACGGCGGAGAAGTGGAGGGCGGGGAAGGCGGCGTCCCGGCTTCGACGTCACGTCTCGTCCGGCGTCGCGCGCCGGCCCGGCCACGGAGACAATCCACGAGCAGCGCTTCCAGAGACGCCTTGCGGAGTTTGGCGTCGAACGAGCGGGTCAACGCGTTGTCCGGGATGGGCAGGTTCAGGACAACGCCGAGCAGCGGCAAACGCGGCACGAGCGCGGGGTTGATGGCGGACAGCGCCGTTTCCAACTGACGGACTTGCCGGTCCAGGGGCGCCGTGGGGTCCACGCGGAAGAACGCCCGCCAGATGGGTTCCCAGACCAGGTAGCTGTTGTTCGTCCCGTAGGATTGGCATTCCCCCGCCAAGATCTCGAACCCCTGGCCGCGGGCAGCCCGCTCTACCTCGGCCACCAGACGCGACTTGCCCATACCGGCTTCAGCCGTGATACCCACAATCTGACCGGAGCCGGCGGCCGAGCGCGCCAACCGCTCCACGATGCGGGCCTGCTCAGCCTGACGCCCGACCATCGGTAGGCCGGTCCCGTCGCTCGGCCCAGTTGACCGCGAAAGCGTCTGGCGGTCCAGCAGCGCGAAGAGGGGGATAGGGTCTGTCTTGCCCTTGACCCGAATGGCGGGTAGAGGCTCATAGGCGAAGGAGGACTGGGTGGCGTCGTAAATGCGCTGGCTGACCAGGACCTGACCCGGCTGGGCGGCCTGCATCAACCGCGCGGAGAGGTTGACGTCGTCGCCAAGGACGCCGTAAGTGCGGCGGGTCGAGCCGCCATAGGGTCCGGTCCGCATCCGCCCCCGCGTCACGCCGATTTGCACGGGCTGAAGAAAGGCGAAGTGGGACGGCGTGGCCGCCAACTCCAGGGCAGCCGCCACCGCGCGGCGCGGATCATCGCCGTGCGCGATGGGCGCGCCGAACGCGGCGTAGAGATAGCTGCCCTTGTCGCCGATGGTCAATTGGAGCAGGAAGCCCTCGTAGCGGACGAGAATGGCCTGCACCCAGCGAATATAGGCGTCCAACTGGCCCTGGGCCTGCTCACTGTCGTAATCTATGCCCGTAAAGCGGAGGAACACCGCCACGCAGGGGCGTAACTCGGCCAGGAATTCGCCTTGCCCCCGCCGCGCCCGCTCATAGACCGGGGCGAGAACCCAGGGCCGTACCTGGTCTTCGCTCAGCGCCTCCAGCGGGAGCGGCGGCCAAGCCAGTCGCGCTACATGCACCCTCAGTCCGCCCACGACGGCGAACCGCTCGCCACTGTCTGGGTCGCTGCGCCACCCCACCACTTCGACCGCGTCGCCGAGTTCAGCGGCAGCCGCCGGGTCCAGGACGACGTCGCCTTTCTGCGCCTGATGCTCACCCTCGGCCAGACGATCCAGCGTGACGCCGGCCAGGACATCAATGAGCTGTGCCTGGGGGTCGCCGACCAGGAAGCGGCGCACCGCGCCGGCGGCGATGGCGACCTTCATCGCCAGGGTCACGACCCCGCCATCGGGCGTCGGCAGGGCAGCGAACTGCGTCATGGCGGCCTGCATCGCCAGCGCGCACGCGGTTGCCCGCAGGGTGGCGTGGTCAGCCGCGGCGGACGGTTGCGCTGCACCTGCTGGGGTCAGGAGGGGGGCGTTGTCAAACCAACAGGTAATGGCGTCGCCGCTAAAGCCGATGACAGAGCCGCCGTAGCGGTCAACCTCGCCGATGAGGGCATCGTAGACCAGGTTGAGCGTGTGGGTTAGCTCTTCCGCGCCGCGCTGCGGCCCCAACGCCTGCGCCAGCGCTTCGGTCAGCGGGGTGAAGCCGGAGATGTCGGCAAACAGCGCCGCGCCCTCGGCGTCGAGGGGCAAGTCGGCGCCATAGGCCAGCGCCCGGCGGCGGTCTATAGGGATATAGACGCTTGGTGTTTCCATGGCTCTCTACCAGAAGTATCTACCCGAGCTATCGGTCAGGGTTAGGGGCCAGGGGTCGCGCCAGACATCAGGGAGACCCACAGGGCGATGGCCGTGATGTGGACCACTTGGTCGGCCCAGATCGCCACGTGCAGGGCGGCCGGGCCAGTGTTGGTCTGACGATAGAGCGCCTGCCACCACCGCAACAGGACGCGGGTATCCACCAGCAAGTGGACCACGCCCAGGACCAGGCCGGCCTGCCAGCCGAGCGCCAGTCCCAGGCAGACACCCTGGAGCGTTGCATGCAGCCAGGCGGCCGGGTGGCGTAGGCTCGACTTGTGCTGGGCCATCCAGTCGTTCTGCAGCAGCCAGTCGGCGACCAGGTGAGCCACCAGACCGCGCTCGAACAGGGTCAACATGGGGTGTCCAACGCCAGGGGCCTCAGGCTGAGGTGGTGCGGGCTGGGATGCGGGGCCGCCGGCGCTTCACTCATCGTCCCCCCCCTGACTGGCTGTTGTCCCTTCAGGCGTGTGGACATCCATCTCGGCCAGGAGAAAGGCAAACAGGGCCTCGACATTGGCGAAGTGATGGATGTACTCCGTCCTCGTACACTGCGCTGAGGCATGCCAGGGCAGGTGCTCTCCATCGCGCCAGAAGCGAAGCAAGTAGGACTGATAAGCGGTCCGATGGACGGTGGTGTGGTTCATAGTGTGGTTAAAGTGGTCTGGGTGGTGCAGAGGTATAGCGACAAGCTTGACCTGAGTGTAACCACCCCGCGTGACAACAGCGTGACATAGTCGGTGAGACTTGCACAGGCGGAAGGCCGATTGCAATAACGGTCACATCGCAGTATAATCCACCTGCTCCCTTTCTCCTTGCTCCATAGGTGACCCATGTTGCTCTCCCTGGCGATGCTTGGCCCCTTGCAGGTGACCTGGGATGACCACGCCGTCACGTTCCCTACAGCGGTGACGCGTGCTCTGCTGGCCTACCTGGCCGTCGAAGCCGACCGCTCGCACTCGCGCGAGTCGCTCGCCAGTTTGTTCTGGCCCGACCAACCCCAGACCAACGCCTACGTTAACTTGCGCCAAACCCTGGCCCGGCTGCGCCACGCCCTGGGAGACGAGTCCAACCATCGCCTGGAGATTACATCCCAGACGCTGCGGTTATGCAGTGACGGCGTGACCAGCGACATCGCGCGCTGGGACGCGCTGCTGGCGGATACGCGGGTCCATCCGCATGCGGACCTACTCCAGTGCCCTGCCTGTCTCCACCGTCTGGAGCAGGCGGCGGCGCTCTATCGCGGCGAGTTCTTGCAGGGGCTGTTCATCAACCAGAGCCAGGCCTTCGAGGAATGGCTGCTCTTCAAGCGTGAACAGTGGCATCTCCAGGCGCTCGATGTGCTGGACACGCTGATGCGGGCCGCCGACCTGCGCGGTGACGACACCGTGGTCCGCCACTACGCTCAGCGCCAGTTGATGCTCGAACCCTGGCGCGAGTCGGCCCACGCCCACCTGATGCGCGCCCTGGTCCGCCTCAATCAACGCACGGCGGCGCTCGCCCAGTATGAGACGTGCCGCCGTGTGCTGGCGGAGGAGTTAGGCATCGAGCCAAGCGTCGAACTCCAGGCGCTGTACCAGCGTATCCGCGATGACACCGTCGCCCCCGCCACCCTGACCACCCCCCTGCCCAGGCATAACCTCCCGACGCACCTGACGCCGTTCGTGGGCCGCGAACAGGAATTGGCCGACCTGGCGGCCCTCCTGGACCAGCCCGCCACGCGCCTGGTGACCCTCGTAGGGGTGGGGGGCATGGGCAAGACCCGCCTGGCGGTGGAGGCCGCGCGGCGGCGGGTGGACGCCTATCCCGATGGCGTCTATTTTGTCGCGCTCGCGCCGCTCACCACCGTTGACGCGATCGCGCCGGCCATCGCGAACGCCATTGGATTGGAACTGAGTCGGCGCGACCCGCACCAGGCCGTCCTCCAGGCTCTGCGCGCCAAGCAGGTCCTGCTGGTCCTGGACAACTTTGAGCACTTGATTGAGGGCGCGAAGATCGCGGTCGACGTGTTGCAGACCGCGCCCCAGGTGCAGATTGTGGTGACCTCGCGCGAACAGCTAACGCTCCACGGCGAGGCGGTCTATCGGGTACAGGGCATCGACTACGCGGCGGGGGAGGACGAGGCTATCGCGTCGCCGGCCGTGCAGTTGTTCGAGCAAGTGGCGCGGCGGGTGGACGCCACCTTCGCGGTCAACCAGAGCAACCTGCCCCTGGTCTACCGCATCTGCCAGTTGGTCCAGGGGATGCCGTTGGGCATTGAACTGGCGGCTGCCTGGGTCGAGATGTTGCCGTTGGACCAGATTGTGGCGGAGATCGAGCAGAGCCTGGACTTCCTCCACTATGACTGGCGTGACGCGCCGGAAAGACAGCACAGCCTGCGGGCCGTGTTCGACTGGTCATGGCGCTTGTTGACCGCCGCCGAGCAGCAGACGCTGCGGCAGCTCTCGGTGTTTCGGGGCGGATTCACCCGCGATGCGGCCCAGGCCATTCTCGGCGTCTCCCTCCGTGGCCTGAGTAGCCTGGTCCACAAATCGCTGCTGCGGCTGGGCCAGGGGCCAAAGGGCGCGGCGCGCTACGAGATACATGAACTGGTACGCCAGTTCGCGGCCGAGCAACTGGATAGCGTGCCCGACGAAAGCGCCCAGGTGGCGGCGCGGCACGGTGAGTACTATCTCTCTTTCCTGGCCGCCCGCGAGACGCGGCTAGCGCGCGACGAGCCACGGGAGGCAGCGGCGGAACTGGCCTCGGAGATTGATAACGTTCGCCAGGCCTGGACATGGGCTGTGCGTCACAGCCGGCTACACGAGCTAGACCGGGCCGGCTATGGCATGTGGTTGTTCTATCATCAGGGGGGCCTGGCGTTAGAAGCCGAACAGGGCCTCGCCCTGGCCACGGCTTCTATCCAATCCCGCTTACAAGGGCGCCTGGACCAGGGTCTGGATGGCCGGACGAGCCAACGGGTCCTCAGCAAGCTCCTGGCGCTCTACGGTTCCGTGTTGATTAGCCGAGGGCGCCATGAGCAGGCGCTGGCGGCTGCCGAACAGGCGATGAGCCTGGCCCACTCGTGTGTGGGGCTGGAGGGGGAAGCGCTCGGCGCGCTGGTGAAGGGGCAGGCGCTGCGGCGGATGGGCCAGTGGGTGGCGGCTCGCTCCCAACTCGAGGATACGGTTCGCCTGGCCCACGAGCACCAGGGCCGCAACGAATTTTCGGAGATTCTGCCCGATGTGGAGCGGCTGGCCTATAACTGGCTGTGCTCTATCGCCCTGTCCATGGACGACTACTCAGGCGCTGAACACTATGTAACACAGGGGCTGATTATCTGTCGGAGCCGCAAGAAGCGGATGGGCGAATGGTTTTGTCTGACCGACCTGGGGGACATCGCCGAGGCCAGGGGCGACTATCAGGGCGCGCGAGAGCACTTCGAAGCGGCGTTTCAACTAGCGCGGCACCTCGGCTTTCGACGCGGCGAGGCCATCACGCAGTACCACCTGGGCGAAATCGCCCGCCAGCAGGGCCACCTCTCCCTCGCCCAGGAGTTGATTCAACAGGCGCTGGAGCAGTATCAGGCCGTGGGCGACCCCTTTGGAGAAGCTTATAGCGCGCGCAGCCTGGGGCGTCTCTACACGCTGCTGGGGAACTACGAACTGGCAGAGCACTGGCTCGACCATCACTTCCAGGTGGCCCGTGCCACGAGCATGGGGTCCCTCGAACTCTTCCCAGGCCTCCTATACCTGGCAAGGCTGGCTCTCCTGACGGGAAAACCCGAACGGGCGCTGATGCACGCCGAGGAGGCGAGCGGGCTTTCGGCTAAGATGGATAGTCGGCTGGCCCGGGGCCAGAGCCTGGTGGTGCTGGGCCACGTGCAGGCGAGCCTGGGCCTGAGCGCGGCCCAGGCCACGTATGAGGAGGCGCTGGCCGCCTTCGGCGCCCTTCCGCTCGCGGCCGAGGCCCGCGCGGGTCTGGCGGCGCTGGCCCAGGATGAAGGTCAGACGGGGGTAGCCCTGGCGCACGTCGCGGCCATCCTAGAGCTTCTTGCCGGCCACCGTCGCCTAGGCCAGGACGAGCCGTTCTCGATCTACCTGACGTGCTACCGTGTACTCCAGGCGTCAGGTGACCCACGAGCCTGGGACGTGCTGCGCATCGCCCACGAGCAACTGCGAGAGCAGGCGGACCACCTAGCAGACCCCGTCGTTCGGGAGCAGTTTTTGGACGGCGTGCTCGTCCACCGCCAGTTGGAGCGAGCGTGGGCCGACCGTGAAGCCCACGCCGTGGAGGGCGGCCTTGTCGAGGGGGCGATGGCGTAAGTGGTCGCTGGGAATGTCCGGCGGCGCACGGCTAATGAGAGATTCGACATAATCGTGCATGGCTATGCTCAGTGAGTTGGACCAGTATCTCTCGCCCGCGATTCGGTCTCACCTCGAGGCGACCTACTACGCCCAGGTGAACGCCCAGGCGCGTCTTGACCGCGTGATTTACGACCCCGATTTCATTCGCGACCCTGAGAATCACGTCGCGCTCTTTGCCGACCACGGGGTGGTGCACGTGCGGGATGTCGCGCGCCAGGTCCTCCAGGTCCTCGACACGGTTCACGGCGTTTTAATTCCGGCCCGCCCCGGCCGTCGGCTAGACCTCTTCATGAAGAGCTACGGGGTGATGTTGGCCTACCTGCACGACATCGGCATGGCGGACTTCTCGCGCTTTGGGCGCGCCATGCACCCGGAGTTCGCGGCGCAGTTTGTCTTTGAGCCTGAGGCGGATAGCCTGGTCGAGACGATCTGGGAGGAGAACTGGGGCAACATCGCCTGGCGGCTGGTCAAGCTATGCCAGGCCGGTGAACTGGACCAGGACCCACGGCTCATCTTGCGCGAGATGCTGTCGCTGTCAAGCTGCCACAGCAAGAGCAAGGCGCCGCCCGAAGTGCTGGGGGATACTGGCCGACTACGCCGGCTCATGCAGGTGACACTCGCCACTGACCTGCCGCTCCTCTATCAGCAGCAGCAGGCGGAGCGAGCGCGGCGCACCCTTCCGGCCAACGAGGCCCCCGCGCGCGAGCAGGAAAAGTATCCTGTGACCGACGCCACGCCTACCCCTCCGACGCCCGTACTCGAGAGTCTGCGCCGCCACTACGCCGATTTTGCTGTTGAGTCCTTCAGGTGGCTGCTGGCGGAGGGGGCAGACGGGCGCGCCCTGGTGAACGATGTCGTGGATACGCTGCGCGTCCTGCGGTGCGCGGATGCCCTCCGCCAGCGCGGAACGGTGCTCAAAACGTCCGGCGGGTACGAGATGTTCATCGAGGGGATGACGGCCAGCGCTGTGTATGCACTGCGCAGCGGAGAAGACCGGCTCTTTCTCCTGGCCGGCCAGGATCCCCTCGTCGTCGGTGAAGCGAATCTCGCCGCCAGCGAGGTGACGCGCGACGGCAACCTGCGTATCGCCTTCCACCGAGGAGCCTTCGCCACCCCGGAGGCGGTGACGCGCGCCGCCCACGGGGCCGCCGTCGTCGTCAACGACATCCAGGCGGATGTCGCCGAGAGCTTTCGCTACGCGCTGCGTTCTCAGGATGAGGCCGCCGGCCTAAAGACGTGGGACGAGATTCTGGTTCTGCTCGAAGGCGTGGACGACCACCTGGACTTCGCCCCCCTTGTCCGCGAGCACCTGCTGCGGCTCAATCCGGGGCTAAGCGGTCGGGTCCACACGGTCCCTTCGCTGCAGCGTGTGCCAGAGCACGAGCGGGTGCGTTACCTGGGCGCGCCCGATTTTGACGGGGATCGGGTCAGTCGGCAGGCCATTGTGGACCACCTCGCCCAGTCCGGCCATAATACGGCGACCATGGACCTGGAGCAGGCCTTTGACCACGTGAAGGTCGTCTCTCTCCAGGCCGGTGAGGTGCTCGTGGAGGCCGGCGCGCCGGCCAGCTTCGTCTACGTGCCGTTGAGTGAGGGGCTGCGCATCAGCCCCTTGGGGGGCTACCAGACCTTCGCGGTCCGGCCGTGGATGCCGCTCGGTAATACGGGGGTGATTCGAGGGGCCGAGCGAAACGCGACTGTCCAGGCGGACAACCCTGTTACGCTGCTGATGATTCCCAAGGAAGTCTACCTGCGCCACTGGCACCACCCCTACAGCGCCTCCGAACTGGTCGCCCGCCTGACGCACACCCCGCCTTTTTAAGCGGCAACTCCTTGAGGCCGACGGGGATACCGCGCTTTGCTCTACTCGGTGGTATCATGCGACGACGGAGGTGAAGGTGTATGTCCCTGAGCCGACGGCGATGACGGCGCGGCCCGCCTCGTGGCCCACGACCCGCACGCCAGCCGCCTGGTCCAGCGCATGGCCGCCCTCGCGGATAGTCGCGGCGTCCGAGGCGGGCAGGTAGACCGTCGCGGTCACGTTGGCGGGGATGGCGACGGTGAGGCGCAGCCCTCCGTCGTCCAGCCGCCAGTCTGAGGCAATCGGTCCATAGATCGAGGCGTAGCTCGCTCGCGCGTAGGTGAGGCCGCCGCCGACGTAGGGCCGAATGGTCACCCGCCGGTCGGGCGGCGCGGAGGCATCCACACGGATGCCCGCGCTGTAACGGTACAGCCACTCTCCCACCGCCCCCAGCGCATAGTGATTGAACGAGTTCATGCCGGCCACCGGGCCGAGATCGGGATGCATGAAGGTCGGGCGGCTCGGGTCGAAGAGCGTCCCGTCCTCGCGAATGCCATCCCACCGCTCCCAGATGGTCGTTGCCCCCTGCCGAATCATGTGCCCCCACGACGGGACGGTGTCGTTGAGCAAGAGACGGTAGGCGACCTCGGCGTAACCCGCCTCCGCCAGGACCGGCAACAGGAATGGGGTGCCCAGGAAGCCGGTGGACAGATGTCCGCCGCGCCGCTCGATGTCGGCCACGAGGTGGCGGGCAGCGGCGGGCCGAAGCTCTTCAGGGATGAGATCGGCGTACAGCGCCAGGACGTAGCAGGTCTGCGTGTCGCCGTGGACCTGACCATCGGGCGTGACATACGCCTCCAGGAAGGCGCGTTGAACCGCGTTGAAGAGGCTGTCATAGCGCGCCGCGTCCTCGTCGCGGCCCAGCACACGCGCCATGGCCGCCATGAGCCGGGCGTCGAAGGCCCACAGCGCCGTCGCCAGCACGTCGCGTGGGGTGTCGGACTGATACGAGACCCAGTCGCCGTAGCTCCGGTTGAGGCGCTGCGTGCGCAGGAAACCCGGGTTCGCCGCCTGGATGTAGTCCATCCAGCGCGTCATGGCGGGGTAGTGCCGCTCGACCACCCGCGTGTCGCCATAGAACTGGTAGAGGAACCACGGGACGTAGACGCCCGCATCGCCCCAGCCTGACGCGCCGTCGCTGGCGGCCACCAGGCGCGGCGCGACATCCGGGAACGCGCCCGCCTCCGACTGGGCGTCCTCGACGTTGACCAGCCAGCGGTCGAAGAACGCGGCGGCGTCCATGTTGTAGCAGGCCGTCGGGCCGAAGGCGAAGACGTCACCCAGCCAGCCCAGCCGCTCATCGCGCTGCGGGCAATCCGTGGGCACGCTGACGAAGTTGCTCTTCTGCCCCCACAGGACGTTGCGCCATAGCTGGTTGACCAGCGGGTCGGAGCACTCGAACTGGCCCGCCTGCGGCAGCGCGGAGTAGACGGCGCAGCCCGCCTCTACGCGGGCGTCCAGGTCGTTGGGATAGCCGTCAAGCTGGACGTAGCGGAAGCCGTGATAGGTGAAATGGGGCTCCCAGACTTCCTCGCCCTCCCCCTTGAGAATGTAGGTGTCGGTCGCGCGGGCCTTGCGCAGATTGCCCGTGTAGACGGTGCCGTCCGGGTTCAGGACCTCGCCGTAGTGGAGTTGGACGCGGCTGCCCCGTTTGCCGCGCACTCTGAGACGAACCCAGCCCGCGAAGTTCTGGCCCAGGTCGTAGACGCGTAGGTTACGCGCCGGTTCGGTGACGGCGCGAACTGGAAGGCGCTCGACGACGCGGACGGTTTCAGCCGACTGGGCGACAAGCTGGTCCTGGTTGGGCGCGACAGCCACCGGCCGCCAGCCGGCATCGTCAAAGCCGGGTTGGTCCCAGCCCGACATCTCCCGCCGGGCGTCGTAGGCTTCGCCCATGAGCATGTCGGAGTACAGGATGGGGCCGGCCGCCCCCTGCCAGTGCTCGTCGGTGGCGATTACCACGTGGCTGCCATCCGCCAACTCCAGGTTTAGCTGGACCAGCAGGTGAGGCTGCGGCCCATAGTGGCCGCGCTGGCCCTGGAAGCCGACGTAGCCGCAGTACCAGCCATCGCCCAGGATGGCGCCGAGGGCGTTGTCGCCCCGCCGCACGAGCCCTGTCACGTCATAGGTGTTATAGATGATGCGCGTGTGGTAGTCGGTCCAGTCTGGCGTGAGGGTATCCTCGCCCACCGCCTGGCCGTTGAGCCGCAGGCGATACAGGCCCTTGGCCGTGGCGTACAGGGTGGCGCGGACGACTGCCTGGTCCACGGCGAACGCGCGGCGCAGGTACGGCGCGGGCCGTAGGCCCATCTCGTTCTCCGGCCCGCTATCGAACGATATCCACCCCGCCCGCCACTCCGACGGGTCCAGCAGGCCCATCTGCCACCACGCCGGCTCGCTGTACCCCGACACCTGGCCGTCCTGGTCCCACACGCGCACCTTCCACCAGGCGCGCTGGCCGGAACGAAGCGGGGGGCCGGCGTAGACGATGTGCGCTGTCTGGTCCGACTCGACGCGGCCGGAGTCCCAGACCGAGGCGTGGTCGGCGGCGAGGGCCGCCTCGGACTCAGCGACCAGGACCTGGTAGGCGCGTTGGGTCTGGCCACGCCGGCTGGACTCAAGCTGCCAGAACAGGCGCGGCTGAGCCACGCCAATCCCCAGCGGATTGGGGCGGTATTCGCAGCGCAGATGGGTAGGAACTAGCACTGTCACCTCTTCTGTGACGCCAGCAAGGGCATCAGGTCCATGTAGTCCACGGGTTTGACCAGGTGGTAATCGAAGCCGGCCGCCTGGGACTGGCGGCGGTCCTCGGCCTGGCCCCAGCCTGTCATCGCGATCACCACCATCGCCTGGCCCCAGGGTTGCTCGCGGATACGGCGGCAGACATCGTACCCATTCAGCTTCGGCAGCCCGATGTCCAGCAGCACTACATCCGGCCGCCACGCCTCGGCCACGTCCAGGGCTTCCAGCCCGTCGCGGGCCGTCTTCGTCGCGTGACCGTCTATCGCCAACAGTTCGGCCAGAGACGTGGCAATGTCACGGTGGTCGTCCACAATCAGGATGCGGCGCGGCGGCGTTTCGCTCGCTGCTTCAACCACGGGAGGAGTTGGCGCGGCCGGGGCTACCTGGCCGAGGACCGGCAGACGCACGATGAACTCGCTGCCGCACCCTGGCCCCTCGCTCAACGCCCCCACCGTGCCGTGGTGCATCTCCACCAGCCGCTTGACGAGAGTCAGCCCGATGCCCAGGCCGCCCTGGGCGCGTTCCAGCGAGCGGTCCACCTGGTTGAACATGTCGAAGATGCTGGCAAGGTGGTCGGGGGGAATGCCGGCGCCAGTATCCCTGACCGAGACCGCTACCTCATCCGCCTGACGCTGAGCGGTCAGCCAGATTCCCCCTCCGGCCGGCGTGTACTTGACGGCATTGTTGAGCAGATTGGCGAAGACCTGGGCGAGCCGCACCGGGTCGCCTTCCAGATAGATGGGTTCCGATGGCACGGCGACTGTCAGGTCATGCCCGACCTGGTCCACCAGGGGGCGTATCGTCTCCAGGGCGTGGGCGATGACGTCGGCCAGTTCGACCTGCTCCATGCGCAGGTCGAGTTTGCCGCGTGTGATGCGGCCGACATCCAACAGGTCATCAATGATGCGGACCATATGGCTCAACTGGCGGTCAATCAGGTCGTGGGCCGCCTGCACCGTCGGGTCCGCTGGGCCTTTGAGGGCGAGTATCTGGACGGCGTTGCGGATGGGCGCCAGCGGGTTGCGGAGTTCGTGGGCCAGCGTGGCGAGGAATTCGTCTTTGCGGCGGTCGGCTTCGCGCAGCGCCTCCTCAGCCTGCTTGCGGTCGGTGATGTCCAGCACGGTGATGCCGACGCCCACTGAGGTCTCGTCCTCCAGGCGGACGGGAAAGAGACTGGTCAGCATCGTTCGGGTTTCGTGGGAGGGTCCCCCCGTTGGCCCGCTCACTTCCATCCCCACGACCGCCTTACCCGTGTCCATCACGCGGCGGACGACCGGTTCCAGTCCGGGCCAGACGGTCGGTAGAATCTCGGGCACAGTTCGCCCCAGGTGCGCCTCAATCGGCAGACCGTTCAGGGC
>CAZFUK010000098.1:0-12603 GCA_964522005.1 uncultured Anaerolineales bacterium
CCCAATAAAAACCCCCACCCTGGTGGGGGGGCCCCGGACGGGGCCCCCCCCCCCCCCCCGGGCGGGGGGGGGGGGGGGGGGCGGGGCTCGGGGTGCTGCTGGCCGCCTTGAACACCTCCCACACCGGGTCGTCGCGCTCGTAGTCGAACTCCCCGCAGTAGTACCGGGTCTCGCCGTCGCGCTTCAGCATCCCAAACCCAAACTCCCACAGCAGATAGCCGTCTACCCCCGCGTCAAACGAGCGTTTCAGGTCGCGGCGAATCAGGCCCGCCCGCTTCGACAGGGCGTCCGGGCTGAGCGTGCGGCAGCCCTGGTCATACGCTTTCTCATACACCTCGCCCCACACGACCGGCAGCCCCTCGGCCTTCGCCAGCGCCAACTCGCGCCGCAGCTTCTCGTTGGGGTCCTCGAAGGCGTAGCGGTGGACCGTCAGCGTATCAATGCCGGGCAGCCGCGCCATGAGCCGATAGTGGCGCTCCTCGCGTTCGAGCGTCCCGCCGACCCCAATCAGGCCCACCGCCAGGGGGCGGCACGTGTCGAGCGAGCGCACCAGCGCCGCCGACGCCTCGCCCCAGCCGCGCATCGCGGCCAGGCAGGTCTCGGTCAGGCCCTCGCGGGCGCAGGCCGGCTCGTTCATCAACTGCCACAGGAAGACCTCCGGGCGGTCCCGATAGCGCTGCACCACGGCTTCGACGTGGGGCAGATACGCGACGCGGTAGCCGCCCGCGTACCAGGCGGTGTCCTTGGGCGTGTTCCAGAAGTCCTCAAAGGTGAGCACGAAGCGCAGGCCGTAGCGTCGGCCCAGGTCCAGCACGCGGTCCATGTGGTCCAGGTCCGAGCCGGGCAGCACCCACGTCCGCACGACGGTCGCCCCGTGCTGGGCGAGGAACTGGAAGCTTTCCTCGACCTGGGGCAGCGGCAGGGCGCGCAAGTAGGAGATGTTCGCCCCGACGAACGTCCACGCTTTCCCGTCCAGCCAGAACCGCCCGTCGCGCGCCGTCACCAGCCCCGCGCAGTCCGAAGCGGTGGATGGGTGGGTAGTGGGGGGAGTGGGTAGGGTAAGTGACAGGGTGGGGGGGATGGGTGACAGGGTGGGTGGTACGGGTGACGGCAGTGGAGTAGGTGAAGAGGGTGGCTGGGTAGGCGACGGCGTGGGAGGGTGGGGCGTCGGTGAGGCGGGCGCGGGTGTGGCGGCTCGCAGGACCGGCGCGACGGTCGCCAGGGGCGGCGTGGGGGCGAGCGTCGGGCGGGCCTCAAGCGTCGGGGGGATTGGAGTAGGTACGCTGGCAGTCGCCGTCGGGGTGGGGGGTGGCAGGGTAGGCGGGACCGGGGGAGGCGCGCAGGCGGCGAGGAGCATGAGACCGAGGCAGGTCCATATCCTTCTGACAGAATTAACAGAATGAGCAGAATCCACCAAATGCTGCCTAACCAGAAATGAGAATTCTCCCAATCTTGTAAATTCTGTCAAAGTAGCTCGCTTCATCCTAAGGCCTGCCCCGTTGATACGCCAGCGCCGCCAGCGCCAGCCAGCCCAGCAGCGCCCCCAGGCTAATGCCCAGCCCCAGCCGCCAGCTGCCCGGCGCGAAACGCAGTTCGACCTGGTGTGAGCCGGGCGGCAGGGGCACGGCGCGGAAGGCGAAGTTGGCCCGCTCAATGGGAGCGGGCTGACCGTCTACCGTGGCGGTCCAGCCGGGATAGTAGACCTCGCTCAGGACCAGGTAGGCGTCGGCGGCGGCCGTGGCGGCCACGACAATGCGCTCCGGGGCGTAGTCCAGGATGTTGACCTCCGTCTCACCACCTGGCGCGCCGCTCAAGGCGACGCCGTGGGCCAGGATGACCGTCCGCGACGGGTCGAAGTCGGCGGCGCGGAGGGCGTCGAACTGGGCGCGGCTGTCGGGCAGGACGCGGCTGTGGTACACGACCTGCGCCCGGGGCAGGGCCTGGGTGTTCAGGTAGATGTTGACCGACGGGTCGCCGTCGAACACAGGCGTGAACTTGTCCCACGGCAGCGCGAAGTCTTTGGGGCCGACCAGGTACTTGGCGTTGAGGAAGTCGTACAGTCGGGTGGACCGCTCGGTCAGCCCCTCCCAATAGAGTTGATAGTCGGCCACCTGGAGCGGGTTGTAGATGCCCGCCACATCGTGGAGGCCGGCGATCAGGCTCAGGTTGGGCGCCCAGGCGCCCCAACTTTCACCGCGCACTTCCACCCTGTAGAGCGAGGCATCCCCCGCCAGGAAAGCCAGGGCAGCGGGGTGGTCGTAGTTGGCCGTCGGGTCGCTCGTTCCCACGTCTACGCCGTAGCCCTGGACGACCAGGTCGGCGGCCAGGATGACCAGCGCCGCGCCCGCCACCACCCGACCCCGCAGCCGTCCCAGGGCCGTCCCGGCCACCAGCAGCCCGCTCAATCCCAGCCAGACCAGGCCGCCCCAGACCGCGCGCTGGGCCGTCGCCAGTTGCACGGCGTTCGGCCGGCCCACGGCGCCTAGCCCCTGCCACGCCAGCCATAGCCAGAGGCCAAGGCCCAGCGCGACCAGCACGCCGAGAGCGGCGAGGGAGCGGCTCCATGGCGACTTTCTATTTAACCATGTCCTTAGACTGTCATGCTGAACGAAGTGAAGCATCTCACGGAGTCGAGCGAGACCCTTCGCTTCGCTCAGGGTGACAGTAGAAGCCTGGGACGTGAACGGTGCAGGGGGAGTCAGGCCGCTCAACTTGAGCAACCTGTCCAGTCCCAGGGCGGCGAGACCCGCCAGGCCGAAGTCGAGCAGCAGGATGAGGCGGGCGGGCGCGCGGAGTTGCGACATGCCAGGCACCCAGGTATAGAATAACCGGTGGACGGGCGTAGCCGGGCCGAGGGCGAGCAGCAGGCCAAGGAGGGCGAGGAGCGCCCAGAACAGGGCGCGGCGGCCGCGCGTTAGACCGACGGCGGCCAGGGCGAGGGGGAGGACACCCAGGTAGCCGACCTCGACGCGGGGCCAGTCGGCCCAGAAGCCCGCCGGCCCTCGGCCGTGGAGGTGCGGCGCGACGAGGCCAATCAGCCCGGCCGGCGGGAGCGAGTAGAGCGAAGCGTCGGCGTAGCTGAGGGCGGCGCGGCGGGTGAGGCCGGTCAGTTCGTAGGCGGGCAGCAGGGTGAGCGCGGCCAGCCCGAGACCGAGCGCGGGAATGGCGAGGGTCGCGTCAAGCGGAGAGAGGATGGAGGCCAGACGGGCGCGCGTGGCCGACGCCCCCGGCCCCCATCCCCTCACGCGGGGTCCCCCCGGCAAGGGCGCGGCTGGCGGCCGCGCGCCAAAGCTCGCCGGTTCCCATCCTCTATACGTCATGAGTGTCAGAAAAGTTCCAAGCAGGGCCAGGGCTAGCAAGATGTGGAGCAGGGGCTGGGTGTGCCCCGCCAGCGCGCTCATCGCCAGGGCCGCTGAGCCAAGCAGCACGCCGCGCCGTCCGCCGCGTCGCAGGCCGAGCAGGACCAGGGGCAGCCAGGCCGCGCTGGCGATGAGGTTCAGGTTGCCGAAGTGGGTCACGAACAGGTCGGACAGGCCGAAGGCCAGGCCACCCAGCAGCGCGGCGGGCCGGCTGAGGGGTGGGCGGTCCCAGCCGCGCAGGCAGACGTACATCAGGGCGCCGGCCAGCCAGAAGTGGAAGAGGCTAAGCGCCTCCAGGCGGGCAAAGGTCACCTCGCCGGGCAGCAGGGCCAACACCAGATTGGGCGGGTAGAACACGCCCGTCTGGATGTCGGCCAGGTGGGGCGCGCCGCTGTAGAGATAGGGGTTCCACAGGGGCAGGCGGCCCTCCCGCAGGCTGTTCACGGTGTAGTGGAGCAGCGGATAGAGGAAGCCGGCCAGGTCGCCGCCGTTGGCGGGCATCCAGCGCCCCTGAAACAGGACCGGCGCGAAGAACACGGCCAGGACGGCGGTCCAGAACGTCAGGGCCAGCAAGTCAGGCGCGAGCCTCTGCCAGCGGGTATCGAGTTGGCGCGTGCGGTCAACGGGCGAGTCCAGGCAGCCTCTCCTCACAGCGGGGGCAGACCTGACAGGTTTCCAAAAACCTGTCAGGTCTTGAGTCGGTGAATGCTGTCGGTCATTGTACTCAAAAGCGGCGCGCTGTCGAAGCCAGGCTGCGGTCTTGCCATCCATGACGGATTAGGGTACACTCATCGAAGACCCGCACCCCGACCTTCTCCCACTGGGAGAGGGAGGGAAAGGACATACCCATGCTTCCCGAACCCGTTACACTGACCGGGCGCCATGTGACACTCGAACCGCTGGCCGAGCGCCACGCGGCCGACCTGTTCGCCGTGGCCCAGGATGAAGACATCTGGCGCTACCTGTTTCCGCCCATGCCGCGCACCCTGGCCGACATGCAGACCTGGCTGGCCGATGCCCTGGCGACGCGGGCACGGGGCGAGATGCTGCCCTTCGCCGTCGTCTGGCGCGAGACCGGGCGGGCCATTGGCAGCACGCGCTACATGGACTACTCGGCCCACGACCGCCACGTCGAAATCGGCTGGACGTGGTATGGCCGCGACTACTGGCGCAGCCCGGTCAACACCGAGTGCAAGTACCTGCTCCTGCGCCATGCCTTCGAGACCCTCGGCTGCATCCGCGTTCAACTCAAGACCGACCTCCGCAATGAGCGCTCACAGCGGGCCATCGAGCGCCTCGGCGCGGTACGCGAAGGCGTGCTCCGCAAGGCCGTCGTCATCGCCAAGGACGGCCACCAACGCTGGTCGGTCTACTACAGCATCCTGGACGACGAGTGGCCCGCCGTCAAGAGCCGGCTGGAAGGAGTGTTGCAACGATAGCCCAGGCGTGTGGGCCTGCCGCCCCCCCATCTTGACGGCCAGCGGATGGTATGCCGCTTGCGCGTGGACCCCTTCTCGGCTAAAATTTGATTATGACGCAAAGCGGCATAAAATCCTGGTAAGCGACCGACACGCCGGTGTGTTCGGTCCCCAGGCCCTGACGAGCCATAGAAGGACCACCCCAATGATCTCCTTTCAACTGACCGAAGACCAGAAAATGCTGCAAGAGTTGGCCCACGACTTTTCGGCCAACGAGATCGTTCCCGTCGCCGCCCAGTACGACCGCGAGAACGCCTTCGCCTGGCCCGTCTTCAAGAAGGCCCAGGAAGTCGGGCTGATTAACCTCAACATCCCCGAAACCTACGGTGGGCCGGGCCTGAGCACGCTGGACGAGGCGCTGGTCAACGAGGAGCTGGCCTGGGGCTGCTCCGGCATCGCCACCGCCCTGGGCGTCAACGCGCTCGCCTCGTGGCCCATCATTCTCGGCGGGTCGGAGGAGCAGAAGCGGGAGTGGCTGGGCCGCCTCATTGACGGCCAGCTAGCGTCCTACTGTGTCACCGAACCGGCCGCCGGCTCGGACGTGGTCCACATCCGCACCCAGGCCCGCAAGGTCGGCGACCGCTACGTCCTGAACGGCAGCAAGACCTTCATCAGCAACGCCACCATCGCCCACTTCTTTGTCGTCTTCGCCAAGACCGACCCCGACGCGGGCCACCGTGGCATGTCGGCGTTCATCGTCGAGCGAGGTCAGCCCGGCGTCAGCACCTCGTCCCACTTCGATAAGCTGGGGCAGCGCGCGTCGGACACGGCCGAGGTCTTCTTTGAGGATGTCGAGGTGCCCGCCAGCCGCCGCCTGGGCCGCGACGGTGACGGCTTCGGCATCGCCATGGGCGTCTTCGACCGCAGCCGCCCCACCGTCGCCATCTCGGCCGTCGGCGTCGCGCGGCGGGCGATGGAGTTGGCGCTCCAGTACTCTAAAGAGCGCGAGACCTTCGGCCACCCCATCCTGAGCTACCAGGCCATCGGCCACATGCTGGCGAACGCCGCGATGGACATCCACGCCGCCCGGCTGCTTGCCTGGCAAGCCGCGTGGCTGGTGGACAACGGCATGCGCAACACGTCCGAGGCGGCCTACGCCAAGGCCTTCGCCGCCGACATGTGCATGCGCGTGACGACGGACGCCGTCCAGGTCTTCGGCGGCTACGGCTACATGAAGGAGTACCCCGTCGAGAAGCTGATGCGCGACGCCAAGGTCTACCAGATTTACGAGGGCACGTCTCAGATCCAGCGCAACATCATCGTGCGCGAGTTGGCCCGCCACTAGCGATGACGTATCCACTGGCCGGGGTGCGCGTGCTGGACCTGACCCGGCTCCTGCCGGGCGGCTACTGCACCCTGCTGCTGGCCGACCTGGGCGCGGAGGTCGTCAAGGTCGAGGACCCGCAGGGCGGGGACTACAGCCGCCTCATGCCGCCGTTCACGCCCGACGGCGTCGGCGCAGTCTACGCCGCCCTCAATCGCGGCAAGCAGTCGGTCATCCTGGACCTCAAGCGCGATGAGGACCGCGACCTGTTCCTGCGTCTGGCCGAGCGGGCGGATGTGGTCGTGGAGAGCTTTCGGCCTGGCGTCCTGGACCGCCTGGGCGTCGGGCTGGCCACGCTGCTGGCCCGCAACCCGCGCCTCGTCTACTGCGGCCTGACGGGCTACGGCCAGACCGGTCCGCTCCGCGACGTCGTCGGCCACGACATCAACTACATCGGCACGGCCGGCCTGCTCGACCTGAACGGTCCGTCGGACGTCCCGCCGGTCGTCCCCGGCGCCCAACTGGCCGACCTGTCCGGCGCGCTCGTGGCGACGCTGGGTATCCTGGCCGCCCTGCTGCGGCGCGCGACGACCGGCCAGGGCGGCGTGGTGGATACCAGCATGACCGAGGCCGCCTTCGCCCTGCTCAGCCTCCCCTGGGCCGAGTTCGCCGGGGCGGGCCAGGCCGCCACCCGTGGAGCGCACATCCTGAGCGGCGGCTGGGCCTGCTACAACGTCTATCGGGCAGCCGACGGGCGCTATCTCGCCCTCGGCTGCCTGGAGCCGAAGTTCTGGGCCGCCTTCTGCGGGGCTGTCGAACAGCCCGACTGGACCGGGCAGCAGTTCGACCCGACGCTCCAGCCCGCGCTCAAGGCCGGCGTCGCCGCCCTCCTGGTAGGTCAGCCGGCCTCGGTCTGGCTCGACCAGGTGGCAGGCCGCGACATCCCGCTCACCCTAGTGAACTCGCTGGCGGCCCTGCCCGGCGACCCGCAGTTCGCGGCGCGCGGCGTCCTGTTCCCCAGCGCGGCGGGGCTGGCCGCCCGTTCGCCCATCCGCCTGGACGACCTCCCCCCCGCCGCCACGACTCCCGCGCCCGGCTACGGCGCTACCTCAGCCTTGGCCCTCCTCGAAGCGTGGTCGGGCACTTGACAGAATTAACGGAATTTGCAGAATCTACGCAGATAGGTCAAAGAAAGCGAGGCGCCATGGCTGACGTGTACATTGTGGATGCCGTCCGTACCCCTGTCGGACGGGGCAAGGCGGACGGCAAGCTGGCCGACATACGGCCCGAAACCCTGGCCGCGCATGTCCTCAAGACGCTGGTCGGCCGCGTGGACGTGGACCCGGGGGCGATCGAGGACGTGGTCATGGGCTGCGTGACCCAGACCGGCGAGCAGGGCGCGAACATTGGCCGCCTGGCCGTGATGAGCGCGCGCTGGCCGGTGACGGTGCCCGCCGTCAGCGTCAACCGCATGTGCGGTAGCTCGCAGCAGGCGATCCACCATGCCGCCCAGGCGGTCGCGGCGGGCGACATGGACCTCGCCATTGGCGCGGGCGTCGAGATGATGAGCCGCGTCGTCATGGGCACAGACTGGCCTATGCCCTTCACCCCAGACGTGGACTATGACCTGGTGCACCAGGGCATCTCGGCTGAGATGATGGCCGACAAGTGGGGGCTGTCGCGCGAAGAGTTGGATGACTACGCCCACCGCAGCCACGTCCTGGCGTCCGAGGCGACGCGGGCGGGGAAGTTCAGCCGCGAACTGGCGCCCATCGCCGGGCTGGCGGTGGACGAGGGCATCCGCCTGGAGCCTGACCGCGCCAAGCTGAGCAGCCTCAAGCCCGCCTTCAAGCCAGGGGGCAAGATTACGGCGGGCAACGCGAGCCAGATCAGCGACGGCGCGGCGGCGGTGCTGCTGGCGTCCGAGCAAGGGTTGAAGCGCTTCGGTCTGCGGCCGCGCGCGCGTCTGGTCAGCCGCGTGGTCGTCGGCGACGATCCGGTCCTGATGCTGGCCGGGCCGATTTCCGGCACGCGCAAGGCCCTCGAACGCGCGGGGCTGCGCCTGTCCGACATCGCGGCGGTGGAGATCAACGAGGCGTTCGCGTCGGTGGTATTGGCCTGGGCGAAGGAGTTGGGGGCCGACGTGGCGTCGGTCAACGCCTGGGGCGGCGCGATTGCCATCGGCCATCCGCTCGGCGCGAGTGGGGCGCGGCTGATGACGACGCTGCTGAGTCGGCTGGAGGACAGTGGCGGCCGCTACGGTCTCCAGACCATGTGCATCGGCCACGGTATGGCGACGGCGACGGTCATCGAGAGACTGTAAGACGACGGAGGACGGAAGTCGGAGGACCGAAGACGGAGGAAAAAGCATTCCTCATCCGTCTCCCGACCTCCGACCTCCGTCTTTAGTCGTCCGTCCTACTGGGGCGTCATGTTCGAGAGGAACGGGCGGATGAGGTGGAGGGCGTCGTTGCGGTGGCGCGGCTGCCTTTGCTCCACGTACTCGCGCCACTCGGCCCGCATATCATCGCGCGTTTCCGGAGGGGTCAAGGCCTGGGTGTGCAGTTCATGGACGTAGGCCGCGTCCACCACGTCGGACTGGGCGCCGCCGTGGTTGGGCAGAGCGCCTTCCAGCCGGTCGGCGTAGCGGGCCATCAGGCGGTCGTAGGCCAGGCTGGACGTCTGCGCGGCGGGCGCCACCCAGTCCGTCGTGGGCAGTGCGGCTGTGACACTCTCAACGAGAGGCGCGTTCGTCGTCCGCCCGCTAAGATAGGCGGGGTCCTCCGCCAGGTTTAGGAGGGTGGCTCCAAACACGAGCAGGACGACAAAGGCCGGCGCGAGCAGTTGCAGGCCGGAGAAGATCGTGAAGCGGCGACGGGTCGTGCGCGCCTCGGCCGCTTGCGAGATGTCTCCCGCCTCGGCCTGAATCTTGGCCCACACATCGACGTGGGGCATGTCGCTGCTCGCCTTGATGAGCTTCGCCCGCAGTTGTGGGTCATCCAGAGGTTTCACCGAGCACCATCCATTCTTCGCGGACCGGCCCTCGGTCCGAGACCACGGTCGGCCAGGAGAGGGCGTCCCGCAGACGGTGCCGCGCCGTGTAGAGGCGCGACTTCACCGTGCCGGGCCGACACCCTGTCGCCGCCGCGACTTCCTCAATCGTCAGGTCATTGAAATAGTAGAGCACCGCCGCCGTGCGGAACGGTTCTTCCAATTGCGATAACGCTTCGCGGATGCGCGCCCGTTCATCGTTCAGGATGACCTCGTTGACCAGGGGAGCCGACTTCGCGGGCAGGTGAGGGTCCAGCGCCTCGGAGATGTGCCGGCGCTGGCTGCGCATGTACATGCGGGCCTCGTTGGTGAGGATGGTCAGGAACCAGGGGCGGAAGGGGCGCGCCGCGTCGAAGCGGTGGATGTTGCGCAGCGTGTTGAGGAACGCATTCTGCGCAATGTCCTCGGCCGCCGGCCGATCGTTGGTAATCAGGTAGGCCGTGCGCAGGGCGATGTCCTGGTAGAGGTGGACCAGGCGCGCGTAGGCGCTCATGTCCCCCGCCTGACACGCGATGATCACGGCTTGCTCGTCCGCAGGTAGCACAGTAGCTCCATCCTCTACGAGAGACGCCATTCTTACCCTCTATATGCGCTCCAGGCGCGGCTGGTTCGTCCAGGTCTAGACCTGACAGGTTGCCAAAACCTGTCAGGTCTGGTAGACTAGCGAATCGCCGTCATCTTCGTGATCGTAAACTCGCCTAGCAGGTGGTCCTGCGGCGTCGTGGTATAGCCCTTGACATAGGGCTTGACCAGGAAGACGTTCTCGCTGTGGTACAGGGGCGCGACCGCCACATCGTCCAGGACCAGCTTCTCCGCCTCCTGGTAGAGTTGCGTCCGCCGCAGCGGGTCCGGCTCGGCGTCGGCCACGCGCTGTAGATTGTCCACCGTCTCGTTCTTGTAGCCATACCGCGCCGCGAACGCTCGGCTGTCCCAGTACACCGACATCCAGTTCTGCGGGTCGGGGTAGTCGGCGCACCAGCCGCCCAGCGAGATGGCGGGCTGTGTCTCCAGGGTCTTGCTCATCCCGGCTAGCGCCGTGCTTTCGACCGGGTCGAGGGTCACGCTCGCGCCCAGGTTGCGGCGAATCTGGTCCGCGATGAACTCGAAACGGGCCTTGGCCCGGCTGCCCGCCCCATAGGTCAGCTTGACCTCGCCTGTGTAGCCCGCTTTGAGCCAGGCTTCGCGGCCGGCGGTCGGGTCGAACTTGAGGTGCGCGCCCGCGTCCGGATTGTAGTCTGGCAGGCCAACGGGAATCCACGACGTGGTGGGGCGGCCGACGCCGCGCAGGATGTCACGCACGTACTGGTCGCGGTCCATGGCCCTGGCGAATGCCAGGCGGGCATTTCGATTGTCAAACGGCGGCCGCGTGACGTTGAACAGGAAGCCGATGGTGCACGAGCCGCTGTAGCGCACAATCTCCTGGCTCAACTCCTTGTCCTTGAGGGCCGCGTCCAGATCGTCGGCAGCCACATTGATGACGTCTAGCTCACCCTGGCGGTAGGCCTCGAAGGCGACATGCGAGTCCTTGATGAAGCGGAACTCCAGCCGACCGAGCCTGGGCGGGTCGTAGTAAGCCGGGTTCGGCGCAAAGACGGCGATCTGGCCCTCGCGCAGCTCCTGGAGGACAAATGGCCCGTTGCCGATGTGGTTCTTCGCCTCGCGCCACCACGTCTCGCCCCGCGCGGCCACGTCCTCGCGCACCGGGTACGTGATCCACAGCGACATCAGCGAGGGCAGATAGGCGATGGGCGCGCGCGTCTGAATCTGGAGCGTGCGGTCGTCGAGCGCCTTGACCGCGACCCGGTCGCGTAGCGCCTTCAGGGCGTCTGGGCCGGTCGTCTTCGGGTTGGCCGTGCCATACGCCTCCGCGCCCTGGATGTCGTACGTGCTGCTCTGGTAGGGCGCGCCCAATTGGGGGCTGGCCGCCCGTTTAATGGCATACTCGAAGTTCGCGGCGGTCAACGGCGTCCCATCGCTGTATTTGAGGCCGGGCCGCAGGGTAAACGTCCAGGTGACGCCATCCTCCCCCACGCGCCAGCTTTCGGCCGCCGCGCCGACGACGTTCAGGTTCGCGTCAAGCTTCGTCAACCCCTCGTACAGCATCCGCACCACCTGGACCTCTTCCAACTGGCTGGCCTGGTGGGGGTCCAGGGTGTCAGGGTATGTCCCTAAATTATAGCGGAGCGTCCCGCCTTTGCCTACCTCGACGCCCGCCACACCAACGGCCTGGGGCAGGGTAGGCCGAGGCGCAGCGCCGGTCGGCACGGGGGCGCGGGTGGGGCCAGCGAGGGGCCGCACGCGGTTGAGAGTCAGGAAGGCGCCGAGGCTGACCAGGAGGACGGCGGCAGCGAGGCCGACCCGGCGCAGGGCGCCCAGGCGACGCTCAGTTCGATAGCGGCGGGCCTGCTGGGCCGCGATTTCGCTCGTCGGCTCGCGCAGGCGCTCCCACAGGTCCACGGGCTTTACATCACGGCTGGCGTCAGTCAGAGCATCCCCCAATTGGCGGTCGTCAGGGATTGTCATCACTCAGTTTCCATTTAGGTGTCAGCGGCCGCAGCGGCGGCGGCGGCGATTTTGAATTGAGGCCAAATAGCGGCGCGAGGGCCTCGCGCAGGCGTTGGCGGGCCGTGTGCAGGCGGGATTTGACGGTGCCGGGCTGGCTGCCTGTGGAGGCGGCAATCTCGTCCACGCTGAGATTGTTGAAGTAGTACAGCACCGCCGCCGTGCGGAACGGCTCGTCGAGACGGGCGAGGGCGTCGCGCACCCGCGCGCGGTCGTCGGCCTGGATGACCTGGAGTAGAGGGGAGTCCTGGTCGGTGGGGAGGCTGGGGTCAAGGTCGTCGGCGGGCTGCCGCCGTTGGCTGCGCAAGTACATGCGCGCCTCGTTGACCAGGATCGCCAGGAACCAGGGGCGGAAAGGGCGGGTCAGGTCGAAGCGGTGGATGTTGCGGAAGGCGGCTAAAAAGGCGTTCTGGGCAACATCCTCGGCGGCCTGCTGATCATTGGTCATCAAATAGGCAGTGCGCAGCGCCACGTCCTGGTAGGCGTGGACTAGCTGCGCAAAGGCGTTGGTCTCCCCGCGTCGGCACGCAAGCAAGACTGCCTGCTCCGAGTCGCGCTGGTGCACCCGACCCCCTTCTCCAAGTATCCCGTGAAGTACCCCGTGGCCTAAACGCCACGGCTGGCTCCCCCGACGCCGCGCCGTTTAGGGCGCGGTCCACACCCACCCCGCGGCCTGAACGCCACGGCTACTGCCACGCCCCGTGGCCTGAACGCCACGGCTTCACTTTCGCTCATCATTACTCTGTATATGCGGCCCACAGGCCCCCGGTTGGCTTGTCAACGAGAGAAATGCAAAAAGGCCAGACAGAATGAACAGAATTATCAGTCTGTTCATTCTGTCTGGCATTCCCTCTCGTTACTGCGGCCCAAACGAGGTGACATACGGTAG